>JAFEBB010000070.1 GCA_018266075.1 Deltaproteobacteria bacterium
GCCCGCCGCCCCCGCTTCGCCCAACCCGCTGGACGCGGCGCCGTCGGGTGGAACGCTGATGTTCGCGCAGCGCCCGAGCCAGGGCGCACCCGCCGCGGATTTGAGCGCGCCGCCGGGCGGAACCACGCTTCCGTTCGCACAGCGCCCGAGCCAGGGCGCACCCGCCGCGGATTTGAGCGCGCCGCCGGGCGAAACCACGCTTCCGTTCGCGCAGCGCCCGAGCCAGGGCGCACCCGCCGCGGATCTGAGCGCGCCGCCGGGCGGGACCACCCTGCCGTTCGCCCAGCGCACGGGGGCGTCCGCGGATCTGAACGCGCCGCCGGGCGGGACCACGCTGCCGTTCGCGCAGCGGCCGGGCCAGCACGTGGACATGAACGCGGCGCCGGGCGGGACCACGCTGCCTTTCGCGCAGCAGGTTCAGCAATCCCAGCCGGAGCCCAGCCTCGACATCGCCATCGAGCTCGACATCGACACCCCCGCGCGGCCCGGGTCGAGCCCCACCGAAGCCCGTACCGGCACGATGCTCGCCGGCAACGCGGCTCCGGCACGGCCCGGCTCGAGCCCCGGCGCGGCGCGCACCGGGACGATGCTCGCCGGGAACGCACCGCCGCCATCGCGGCCGTCATCGAGCCCGGGCGAGGCGCGCACAGGAACGATGATCGCGGGTGCTGCGTCGAACAGCCTGGAGTCGATGCTGAGCAACGCGCTGGGCATGCCCGCTTCGGCACCGCCGGCTGCGCGTCCGCCCACGCCCAAGGCCCGACCCACCTCCGGCGGCAAGGCGCGCCCAAGCTCCGGCGGCAAGGCGCGGCCCAGCTCGGGCGGCAAGGCCCGGCCGACGTCCGATCCCAAGGCCCGCGCGGCCGAGGCGCGTCCGGCGACGGGCTCGAAGGCCCGGCCCACCTCCGACCCCAAGCGCGCCGCGCGTCCCAAGAGCTCGGCCCGGCCGCGCAGCAAGGACTCGCCGGCCCCGCGCTCCAGCGCCCCGTACGATCCGATGGAGCTCATCGACGAGCCGCCCACGCCGGGCACGGCCAACGTCATCGACTCCACCCTGCGGCAGGCCCGCGAGCTCCTCGAGTTTGCCGATCACTCGGGCGCACTGGAGCTGGTGGAGCAGGTGCTGGCCAGCTTGCCCACGCACGCCGAGGCGCTCTCGCTGAAGAGCCGGTGCGAGGCCACGCTGGTCTCGATGTTCGAGTCCAAGCTGGGCAACCTCAACAAGAAGCCCAAGCTCAAGCTGCGGCCCGACGAGGTCATCTGGCTCAACCTGGATCACCGCGCGGGCTTCGTGCTCGCGCAGATCGACGGCCACGTCTCGCTCGAGGATCTCTTCGATCTCTCGGGCATGAGCCGCCTCGACACCGCGCGCATCCTCGCGCAGCTCATCGAGGAGAAGGTGATCAGCGTCTAGCTGCGTCTAGCTGCGGATCACCGCGGTGTACGTGCCGCGTACCGCGAGCTGCCCGCGCTGGTTCACGCTCTCGCAGACAACGGTGAGGAAGTCCTTGCCCGAGCGCGAGTAGGCCTCTTCGATCTTGCCGGTGGTGGTGAGCACGTCGCCGGGCTTCACCGGCTCCAGGAACTCGTACTCCTGCTCGCCGTGCACCAGCATCAGGAAGTTCACCTGGTTCTGAGGGTCGCGCACCGCCGCCGCGAACGGGCGGATGTTGAAGACCACGCAGAACGTGGGCGGCGCCACCAGCGAGCCGTGCTGGGTGGTCTTCGCGTAGTCGGCGTCGACGTAGAGCCGCTGCATGTCCGCGGGCGCGTCGGCGGCGGAGAAGCTGGAGGACGGCACGCCGCCGCCCACCGCGAGCGCGAACTCGCGCAGCTTCTCGGCGCCCACCTCGTAGCGGAACGGCCCGTAGCTTCGACCCTTGGCATCCGGAGCGATGGCCATGGCTCAGCCCTCCTCGATGACGCCGATGGCGATGCCCTTGGTGAGCACGTCCTCGCCGCGCTGGTTCTTGCCGGAGAGCTCCGCGCGCACCGAGTTGCCGTCGATGGCGGTGACCTTGCCCTGGAAGGTGATGGTGTCGCCGGGCTTCACCGGCCGCGAGAAGCGGACGCGGAGCTTCTTGAGGCGGGTGGGGTCGTCGAAGAGCCGCACCGCCGCCTCGGCCGCCCAGGCCATGGTGCACAGGCCCTGGAGGATGACGCCGTCGAGGCCGGCCTGCTTGCCGACCTCCGGGTCGATGTGGATGGGGTTGAAGTCGCCGGAAGCGGCCGCGTAGTAGATGGGCCGGTACGGGTCGCAGTGCCGCTCCAGGCTGAAGGGCTCCCCCACCTGGAAGTCGCTGAGCTTGCGCATCTTTTCCACCCCCTCGCGGCGGAGTGGCTCTATGGCCCGCAGAACCGGCCGTCAAGCGCCGCGAAACAGGGGCCCAGAAGCTTGTAAGCCTGCCCGCTTCCTTGATCTTGCCCCGGGCGGGCACGTAAAACCTTGCCCTTCCTCGCTCGGCGGGGAGCACCGGGCCCGTCGGCGGGGCGGCCCAATGAGGTTCGTGATGGCGCAGCGCTCCTGGGGGCTCGTGGCGGCGGCGTTGTTCGTGTGCGCGCCGGCGTGGGCGTCGACGGTGGCGGTGGCCCCCATCAGCGGCGGCAAGCACGGCGAGGCCGACTACGTCCGTCACCAGATCGAGTCCGGCCTTTCCGACGGCGGGCTGACGGTGGTGGGCGCGGCCGCGCTGGCCAACGCGGCCAAGAAGGCGGGGCTCTCGCCCTCGGACCTGAACCGTCCGCCGGTGCTCATGCCCTCGGCCAAGGCGGCTGGCGCCGACGCGGTGCTCACCGCGGTCATCGAGAGCAAGGGCAAGAACGACGAGCTGAACATCCGCGTCTTCAACCTCGACGGCGTGGAGCTCTGGAGCCGGCCCATCAAGATGGTGAAGGGCAAGCTCAGCGGCGACATCCCCAAGAAGATCGCCAAGGCCGTCACCGCGGCGATGGCCTCAGCGCCAGGCGCCTCCAACGCCGCCGGCGGCGACGTGACCTCCTCCGACTCCGGCCAGACCGAGGGCGGCGACGCCACCGCCGCAGCCACCGACGGCAGCTCCGGCTCCAGCGACGGCAGCACCGACGCCGCCGCCGAGACGCCGCCTTCCAAGCCGAACAAGCCCGCCAAGGCCCAGCCCGCGAGCGACGAGGGCGAGACGGCCATCGTCAGCCCCAAGCGCAAGCCGGCCAAGGTGGCCAGCGCGGAGACCGGCTCGGAGGGCACGACCAGCGGCTCGACCGGCGAGGGCGAGGTGGCCATCGAGGGGCCGCCCAAGGAGGCCAAGGCGGACACCACGCCGCAGCCGCCGATCATCGACGTGAACATCGGCTTCGCGCTGCTCTCGCGCACCTACAAGCTCTGCCCGGGCGTGACCAGCTGCTCGCAGACCGGCCCGGCGCCCAGCGTCGGCGCCGACGGCACCCAGCTCGACACGCCGCTCTCGTACCAGACCAGCTCGCCCTCGGGCGGCATCATCCTGCGCGCGGAGCTCTTCCCGCTGCCGAAGCTGGTGCCCATCAACGAGACGATGACCTTCACCGCGGGCGCGACGGTGGAGTACCTGCGCAGCTTCTCGGTGACCAACGGCTACCAGGACCCGATCACGGGCGCGCAGGCGAAGTTCGGCTCCAGCATGAGCCGGCTGACGGCCGACGCGACGGGCCGCCTCTACTTCCGCATGCTCAACGGCACCGGCTTCGCGGGGCTCTACGCGGGCCTGCTCATGCCGAGCTTCAACGTGGATACGAATCCCTTGCTGGCGCCGTCGACGCGCACCGGCTTCGACCTCGGCTTCAAGGGCGAGCTGCCGCTGGCGAGCAACTTCGTGAAGCTCTCGCTGGCGGCGGCCTTTGCGCCGGCGGCCAACCCCGGCGTGGACGAGACCACCGACTACGGCTCGACCGGCAAGGGCAAGGGCTTCCTGGTGCGCGGCGGCTTCGCGGGCAACTACGAGTTCATCAGCTACGGCGCGTACGTGGACTTCGCGTCGTTCTCCGACGTGTTCGACGGCGCCGGCTTGCTCACCACCAACGGCGCCGTGTCGGAAGAGCGGTACATGACCTACTTCTTCATGGTCGGCGGCCGCTACTAACCCGCGGCTCACCTGAGCTGATGGCGCCTCGCTGGTTCCACGGGCCGATCGCTGCGTCACTCGTCTTCGGGCCTTCGGGCCCGCGCCCTCCTCGTTCCTTGCCCTCGACCCGCGGCCCGGCGCGATCGAGCGCAGGCCGAGGTGGCGTGCCCGATCGTGGTTCGTGGCTCGGGGGTCGTTCGGAGTGAGCCCAATCGCGGGCCGTGGGTCGCGGGTCGTTCGACGTCCACCTCTTGAAATGAAACGCGCTGGCGGACCTCGTCGGTCCTGCCAGCGCGTTCGCACTGCTCACGTCGGTTCGACTACGGACAGTTGCACATCCCGCTGGTCTGGTCACAGGTGCCCGGCGAGCAGTCCGAGTCGCTGAAGCAGTTGAAGGTGTCGCAGTAGGGAGCGACGCCGCTGAAGGAGTTGCACACTCCGCTCGCGCAGTCTGTGTCCTGGCTGCACGAGGCGCACATCGCCGCGCCGCCCGAGCCCGTCGTGCCCGTGGAGCCCGTGGTGCCACCCGGCGGGCACACGCAGTCGCCGCTGGCGCGGTCGCAGGTGGTGACGCCGTTGCAGTCCGAGTCCTGGGTGCAGAAGGTGAAGCTGTCGCAGAAGTTGGTGGAGCCGCTGAAGGTGTTGCAGAAGCCGCTCTGGCAGTCGCTGTCCTGGTTGCAGGTGCCGCAGATGTCCGCCGAGCCCGAGCCGGTGGTGCCCGTGCCGCCGGTGGTCCCGCCCGTGGTCGAGCCCGGCGGGCAGACGCACGAGCCGGCGTTCTGGTCGCAGCTGGTCACCGGCGCGCACTCGCTGTCCGCGGTGCAGAAGTTGGTGCTGTCGCAGAAGTTCGCGCCGCCGCTGAAGGTGTTGCAGAACTGGCTGGCGCAGTCGGCGTCGGTGTTGCACGGGTCGCAGATGGCGCCCGTGCCGCCGCCGGTCGAGCCCGTGGTGCCGCCGGTGGTCGAGCCGGGCGGACACACGCAGTTGCCCGTGCCCACGTCGCAGGTGGTGACCGGCGCGCAGAGCGAGTCGTCGGCGCAGCCGGGCGCGTTGTCGCAGAACGCCGGGACGCCGCTGAAGTCGTTGCAGAAGCCGGTCTGGCAGTCGCTTCCCTGGGTGCAGGGATCGCAGATGGCGCCCGAGCCCGAGCCCGTGGTGCCCGTGCTGCCCGTGGTGCTGCCCGCGGGGCAGGCACAGCTGGAGATCGTGGTGTCGCAGGTGGTCACCGGCGCGCACTGGCTGTCGGTGGTGCAGGGATCGGTCGAGTCGCAGAACGCGGGGACGCTCGGGTCGAGGTTGTTGCAGAAGTTCGACTGGCAGTCGCTGGCCGAGGTGCACGGATCGCAGATGGCGCCGCCGGTGGTGCTGCCAGTGGTCGACGTCGAGGTCGACGTGGTGCCCGTGGTCGAGGTGGCCGTGGTGCCCGTGGTCGACGTCGCCGTGGTGCCGGTGGTCGTCGACGAGGCGACGGTCCCCGTGGTCGACGAGGCGACGGTGCCCGTGGTCGACGTGGCCGTGGTGCCGGTGGTCGTCGACGAGGCGACGGTGCCCGTGGTCGACGTGGCCGTGGTGCCGCGCGTGGTCGCCGTGGTGCCCGTGGTGGACGTCGCCGTCGACGTCGCCGTGGTGCCGGTGGTCGAGGTGCCGATCGTGCCAATCGTGCCGGTGGTGCCCGTGGTGCTGGTGCCCACCGTGCCCGTGGTCGACGTGGAGGTGCCGCAGCCCGGCGGCACCGGGACGCACTTGTCGTCGCTCAGGCGGCACCAGTAGCCGCCGTAGCAGTTGTTGGCGCTGCAGGTCTCGCCGGTGCGGCAGGTGCAGCCCGCGGCCGTGTTCGGGTCGGCGTAGGCGCTGCAATCCACGGTGCCGGTGGTGCCCGTGGAGCTGGTGCTCGTGCCCGTGGTCGTCGTGCCCGTGTTGCTCGTGGTCCCGGTGGTGCCGACGGTGCCCAGCGTGGTCGCCGTGGTGCCGGTGGTACCGGTCGTGGTGCCCGTGGTGTGGCCGGAGGTGCTCGTCGTTCCGGTGGTGCCGGACGTGGAGCCGGTGGTGTGGGTGCCCGACGTCGAGCCCGAGGTGATGCTCTCGGTGGTGCTGCCGGAGCTGGCGCCGTGGGTGCTGCCGCCGCTCGTGGCCGCGTGCGTGCTGCCGCTGGTCGAGGAGTGGCTGGTGGATTCGGTGCCGCCGCACGCGGCCAACGCGAGCGCGGCCAGGGCCGCACACGCCAACGAGAGCTTCTTCATGGGAGTTCTCCGCCCGACGGAAGTGCCCGGTTGTCCCCCAGACACCGCGTGCGGGTCAACGCCGGGTCGCGGTTGTGGCGTTCTTGTCGAGAATTGTTGATGGCCCGTCCGGGGGCTCGGCCGTCACCTGGCCGTCACGTGCACTGCGCAGGGACCGTGAACCAGAAGGTGCTGCCCGTCGCCGCGTTGGCCTGGACGCCGATCTCACCGCCGTGCGCGAGCACGATCTCCTTGGAGATGTAGAGCCCCAGCCCCGCCGAGCCGCTGGGCGCGCCGGGCACGCGGAAGTACTTCTCGAAGATGCGCTCGCGGAACTCGGGGGGCACACCCGGGCCCTGGTCGACCACCTCGAAGCGCACCGCGCCCTCGGCCGGCACCGCGCGCAGCACCACCGGCGTGCCCGGCGGGGAGTAGCGGACGGCGTTGGTGACCAGGTTGGAGAACACCAGCTCCAGCCGATCCGGGTCGACGTCGACCTGCGCGCCGCCGCACAAGTCCTCGATGGACAGCGACACCTGACGTTCGGCGGCCTGGGGGGCGCCGGCCTCGACCGCGTGGTCGAGCAGGGTGCGCACCGGCACCATCTGCCGCTCCAGCTCCACCCGGCCCGACTGCATGCGCGACAAATCCAGCAGATCGTCGACGATGCCCTGCAGCCGCTCGCAGTCCTCGCGCGCGGCCTGGAGCAGGTCGAGCTGCTTCTCCGTGAGCGGCCCCGCGGCGCCCTCCAGGCAGAGGTGGATGGCCATGCGCAGCGAGGTGAGCGGCGTGCGGAACTCGTGGGCCACGGTGGCCACCAGGTCGTTCTTGAGCTCGTCGAACCGCCGGAGACGCGTCACGTCCTGGAGAAGCACGGTGGCCCCGGACACGCCGCCGCCCTCGCCGTACACGGGCGTGGCGCGCGGGAGGAGCCAGCGGTCGCCGTCGGGCCGGGCCACCCGGATGGCCTCCTCGTAGCCCTTGGGGTGGTAGGCACCTTTCCCCGCGAGCACGTGGGCGCGCAGCTTCTCCAGCACCGCGCGCAGCTCCGGCTCCACCGCGGCCACGGCGCCCGGGCCGCTCTCCATGGCGATCTTGAGGTCGCGCTCGGCCACCTGGTTGGCCGCGAGCACCGATCCCGCGGCGTCGAAGGCGACCACCGCGTCGGGCAGGCTGTCGATGGCCGCCTGCGCCGCGCCCTGAACTTGAAGGAGCTCGCCGAGCGTCGTCTCGCGGTAGCGCCGGAGGTGATCGGCCATCTGGTTGAACTCGGCGGCGAGCTGGCTCACCTCGTCGCTGCCAGCCACGCGCGCGCGGGCCTCGAGGTCGCCCTCGCCGATGCGCCGCGCCGCCTGGGTGAGCACCGAGAGCGGGCGCAACAGCCGCGCGGTGAGCGCCGTGGACGCGAGCACGCCGGCGAGCAGCGCCAGGATGGTCGCCGCGATGAGCAACGTGTCGACGCGGCTCGCCTCCTTCCTCGCGAGCTCGCTCTTGCGCACCATGGCGTCCTGGTTGAGGGCCAGCACCTCGTCCGCGGCGGCGCGCACGCTCACCGAGCGCGGCTGCAGCTCGTCGACGTAGAGCGCCTTGCGCCTGGCGGGATCCTCCTCGGCGGCGAGCTGGTCGAAGCGGCTCTGGTACAGGTCCCAGGCCTGACGCAGCCGCTGGGTGGCCGCCCCCTCGCCGACCTCGGTGATGTTTCCCTCCTGCACCTTGAGCTCGTTCTCGAAGCGCCGGCGCGGCTCCTTCGAGCGCTCGGTGGCCGCGCTGCGGTCGCCCAGCACCAACGTAGCCGCAGCGCCGTCGAGCGTCTCCAGCGAGTCCTTCATGCGCTGGGCGGCGAGCACGCTGCGGTAGTTGTCCTGGAGGATGGCCTGCGCGCCGGAACCGAGCGTCTGGGTGGTGCGTACCGACACGAAGCCCACGAGGATCAACGCCGCGGCGAGGGGGAGCTGGGCGAAGAGCAGCTTTGCTCGGAGCATCATGGCGGCTCCTCGCCGCTCTCCACGGAGAGCACGTGCAGGTCGAAGCCCGAGGCCTCGCGGAGCATGCGCAGCATCACCGAGGGCACCATCCGCTGCCGCCACCAGGGCTCGTGCGAGCGCCCGATGACGATGTGCTGCACCCCGTGCGAGCGCGCGAAGTCGATGAGCGTGGCCACCGGGTCGGTGCCCTCCAGCCGCACCACCTCGGCGCCGAGCTCGCGGGCCATCTCGATGTTGGCGAGCAGGTGGCGCTGCGCCTCGGCGTCGATGCGCTCGGGCGCCTCGGCGGGCGTCTGCACGTACACCACGAACCAGTCGGTGTTGTACCGGCCTGCCATGCGCGAGCCGCGGCGCAGGAGCTCCGCCGTTCGCGGCGCAGAGGAGGCCATGCACACCATCACCCGCTGGCTGGCCCCGAGCTTGGGCGCGCTGGTGGGCGCCGGGGCAGCGCGGGCCCGGTCCACGCTCTCCGCGACCTCGCGAAGGGCGAGCTCCCGCAGGGTGTCCAGGTTCTCGACCTTGAAGAAGTTCTGCAGCGCGGTGGTGATCTTGTCGGGCGCGTAGATCTTGCCCGAGGAGAGCCGCTCGAGCAGGTCCTCCACGGCGAGGTCGAGCGTCACCACCTGGTCGGCGTGCGTCAGGAACGTGTCGGGCACCGTCTCGCGCACGGTCACGCCGGTGGCGCGCTGCACGAGCTGGTTCAGGCTCTCCAGGTGCTGGATGTTGAAGGCGCAGATGACGTTGATGCCCGCGTCGAGCAGGTCTTCCACGTCCAGGTAGCGCCGCCGGTTCTTGCCGCCGGGCGCGTTGGTGTGCGCCACCTCGTCCACCAGCGCCACCTGCGGCCGGCGGGCAATCACCGCCTCCAGGTTCATCTCCTCGATGACCACCCCGCGGTAGTCCAGCTTCTTGAGCGGGACGCGCTCGAGGTCGGAGAGCAACGCGGCCGTCTCCGGGCGCTGGTGCGTCTCGATGAAGCCCAGCACCACGTCCACGCCGCGGCCGCGGAGCGCATGCGCCTCCTGGAGCATGCGGTAGGTCTTGCCCACGCCTGCGGCGAAGCCCAAATACACCTTGAGCCGGCCGCGCTTGGATCGCTCGACCAGCTCCAGGAAGTCGTCGGCGCGGGTGGGCGTCGGCATGGGTGGCGCGCTCTGCGCTCAGAAACGACAGCGCGCCCACGCGGGCGCGCTCTCAATTTAGACAAGATCAAATCGAAAAGGTGGGTCGAATCATCGCGTGGCCGCCGCCGGGGCCGGCGCTCCGAACTGTCGATCCAGCGCGAGGTTGAGCATGAGGACGTTCACGCGCGGCTCGCCGAGCACGCCGAAGTCGCGGCCCTGGGCGAGCTGATCCACCACCGCGCCCACACGCTCGGGCGCGATGCCGCGTGCGTGCGCCACGCGGATCACTTGCCAGTGCGCGGCCTCCGGCGAGATCTCCGGGTCGAGCCCGCTGGCCGACGCCGTCACCAGCTCTGCGGGCACCGGGCCCGGGGCGCTGGGGTTCTCCTTCTGCAGTCGGGTGACATCACCGACGATGCGATCCCGGAGCTTCTGCGACGTGGGCGAGAGGTTGGAGCCCGACGACGCCGTGGCGTCATAGCCATTGCCCGCAGCGGAGGGCCGGGGCTGGAAGTAGGCGGCGGTGGAGAAGCCCTGGGCGATGAGCTCGGAGCCCACCACGCGGCCCTTGTCGTCACTCACCAGGCTGCCGTTGGCGCGGCCCGGGAAGAGCACCTGCGCGAAGCCGGTGGTCACGAACGGATAGACCACGCCGCAAACGATCAAAGTAAAGATCGTGACCCGGAGGGCAATCATGAATTCACGCATGGCGATACCTCAGTGCAGCCCCACGGCCACCAGGCCGAGGTCGATGAGCTTGATTCCAATGAACGGCGCCACCACGCCGCCCACGCCGTAGACCGCGAGCGAGCGTCGTAGGAGGGCGGCCGCACCCAGCGGCCGGTAGGTCACCCCGCGCAACGCCAACGGCACGAGCATGATGATGATGATCGCGTTGAAGATGACGGCCGCCAGGATGGCGCTCTCCGGCGACGCCAGGTGCATCACGTTCAGTGGCGCGATCTCCGGGAAGACGCCCATGAACATCGCGGGGAGGATTGCAAAGTACTTCGCCACGTCGTTCGAGATGGAGAACGTGGTCAACGCTCCGCGGGTCATGAGTAACTGTTTACCCACCTCGACGACCTCGAGGAGCTTGGTCGGGTCGGAGTCGAGGTCGACCATGTTGCCGGCCTCGCGCGCGGCCTGCGTGCCGGTGTTCATGGCAACGCCCACGTCGGCCTGCGCGAGCGCGGGCGCGTCGTTGGTGCCGTCGCCGGTCATGGCCACCAGCTTGCCCTTCTGCTGCTCCTCCTTGATGAGCTGCATCTTCCGCTCGGGCGTGGCCTCGGCGAGGTAGTCGTCGACGCCCGCTTCCTTGGCGATCGACGCAGCCGTGCGCGGGTTGTCGCCGGTGATCATCACCGTGCGGATGCCCATGGCGCGGAAGCGAGCGAAGCGCTCGCGAATGCCGGTCTTCACCGTGTCCTTGAGGTGAATGACGCCGAGCAGCGTGCCGCCATCACTCACGGCGAGCGGAGTCCCTCCCTGGTCGCCGATCTTGGCCGCGATCTGCCGGCACTCATCGGCCCACGCAGCGGTACCGCCGAGGTTCTTCAATACGGCGTCCACCGCGCCCTTGCGAATCTGACGATTGCCGATATCCACGCCGCTCATGCGCGTCTGGGCGGTGAACGGAACGAACGTCGCCGCCGGATCGCGGGCGCGCTCGGGCATTTGATACTTTTGAACCATCAGCGTGACGATGGAGCGGCCCTCGGGCGTCTCGTCGGCGAGGCTGGCGAGTTGAGCGGCCTCGGCGAGGTCCTCCAGGCGCACCCCGTGCAGCGGCAGCACCTCGGCGGCCATGCGATTGCCGTAGGTGATGGTGCCGGTCTTGTCGAGCAGGAGGGTGTCTACGTCGCCGGCAGCCTCGATGGCGCGCCCGCTCTTGGCGAGCACGTTCTTGCGCAGCATGCGGTCGATGCCCGCGATGCCGATGGCCGGCAGCAGTCCGCCGATGGTGGTGGGGATGAGGCAGACGAGCAGGGCGATGATCGCGGTGAGCCCCAGCTTGGTGCCCGAGTAGATGCCCATGGGGATGAGCGTCACGCAGGCGAAGAGGAAGATAATCGTCAATCCAACGAGCAAGATATGAAGTGCAATCTCATTGGGCGTCTTCTGGCGCGAGGCGCCCTCCACCAGCGCGATCATCCGGTCGAGGAAGGACTCGCCCGGGTTCACCGAGACCTGCACCACGATCTTGTCGGATAGCACCTTGGTGCCGCCGGTCACGGCCGAGCGGTCGCCGCCGCTCTCGCGGATGACGGGCGCGCTCTCGCCGGTGATGGCGCTCTCGTCCACGCTGGCGATCCCTTCGACGACCTCGCCGTCGCCGGGGATGAGCTGCCCGGCCTCCACGACCACGCGGTCACCCTTGCGCAGCGCGCTCGCCGGCACCTGCTCCTCGCCGCCGGCCTCGAGCAGGCGCCGCGCGACGATCTCCTTGCGCATCTTGCGGAGCGTCTCGGCCTGGGCCTTGCCGCGCCCCTCGGCGATGGCCTCGGAGAAGTTGGCAAAGACCACCGTGAACCAGAGCCACAGGGCCACCCAGAGGGTGAACCAGTGCGGCGGCGCACCGGCGACGGGCGCGGTGAGATCGCGAATCCACAAGCCGGTGGTCATGACGCTGCCCACCTCGACCACGAACATGACCGGGTTGCGGACCATGTACCTCGGCGAGAGGCGCTTGATGCTCTCGACCAGTGCGGGTCGGAGCAGCGTCGGATTCATGAGTGAGGGGCTCTTGCCCTTCATGGTGGCTTTCATGGGGCGAAACCTTGAATGTGACAGTGTTTAGAAGAACTTCCCATTCATCGCCATGAAGTGCTCGGCGATGGGGCTCAGCGACAAGGCGGGGAAGAAGGTGAGCGCGCCCACGATGAGCACCACACAAACCAGCAGCCCGACGAAGAGCGCGCCATTGGTGGGGAACGTTCCCGGACCCGGGGCGACGGTCTTCTTGCCCACCATCGACCCGGCGATGCCCATCACGGGAATGATCATCAAGAAGCGACCCATCAACATGTCCAGGGCGAGGGTGCCGTTCCACCAGCGGGTGTTCGCATTGATGCCCGCGAAGGCCGAGCCGTTGTTCCCCGCGCCGCTGGTGTACGCGTAGAGGATCTCCGAGAGGCCGTGCGGTCCGTTGTTGTTCAAGACCCAGTTGCCGTACCAGGTCACCGCGGACCACGCCGTGAAGCCGAGGATGAGCAGCGGGAAGATGAGGGCGTAGAACATCGCCAGCTTCATCTCCTTCGCCTCGATCTTCTTGCCGAGATACTCAGGAGTCCGCCCGACCATCAGTCCGGCGATGAAGACACTCAACAACACCATCACCAGGATTCCGTACATCCCCGCGCCCACGCCGCCGAAGATGACCTCGCCGAGCTGGATGTTCACCAGCGGCACCAGGCCGCCGAGCGGCGTGAAGCTGTCGTGCATGCTGTTCACGGCGCCGCACGAGGCGTCGGTGGTCACGGTGGCAAAGAGTGCGGAGTTGGCAATTCCAAACCGTGTCTCTTTTCCTTCCAGGTTACCGGTCGACGTGACGGCCAGACCCTTGAGCGCGGCGTTGGGGTGCGACTCGGCCGCATAGCAAGCCCAGACGCCGCCGAACCAGAGCAGCGCCATGGCGCCGAACAGCGCCCAGCCTTGCTTGCTGTCGTTCGCCATCTTCCCGTACGCGTAGGTCAGGCCGCCCGGAATCGCGAAGATGGAGAGCATCTCGAGAAGGTTCGTGATCGGGTTGGGGTTCTCGAAAGGATGGGCGCTGTTGGCGTTGAAGAAGCCGCCGCCGTTCGTACCCAGCATCTTGATCGCTTCCTGCGACGCGACCGGGCCGAGCGCGATGACCTGATTCACACCCTCCAGGCTGGTGATTTCCTTGTACGCATCGAAGTTCTGAATCACGCCCTGAGAGACCAGCACCAGCGCGTACACGAAGCAGATCGGCATCAACACGAAGAGCGTGGCGCGGATGACGTCGACCCAGAAGTTGCCGAGCGTCTTCGGGCCCTCGGGGCCACCGCGCCGGGTGAGGCCGCGCGCGACGGCCAGCGCCACGCCGATTCCGGCGGCAGCCGATGTGAAGTTGTGCCACGCCAGACCCATCATCTGGGTCAGGTAGCTCATCGTTGATTCGCCGCTGTACGACTGCCAGTTCGTGTTGGTGACGAAGCTCGCCGCAGTGTTGAACGCCAGGTACGGCTCGACGCCCGCGAGTTTTTGGGGATTGAGCGGCAGATGACCCTGGAGCCGCTCGATGAGGTAGGTGCCGAGCAGCCCGAGCGCGCTGAAGATCAGCAGCGCGACCGTGTACTCGATCCACTCCTGCTCGCGCGTGGGGTCGACGCCGCAAATGCGAAACGCGAACCGCTCAATGGGGCCGAGCACGCGCGGCAGGGGCAGCGCCCGGCCTTCGAAGACGTGAAACATGTAGCGGCCCAGCGGTACGGTGACCGCCAGCACCAGCGCGAAGAAGATCGCGATTTGAACCCAGCCGTTGAAGGACATGTCGATTGCCTAGAAGCGCTCGGGCTTGATCAGCGCGTAGACGAGGTAGACGGTGAGGCCGACGGTGAGGAGCGCGCCAATGAGGTATTCGGTGCTCATGGTTGGCCTCAGAGCCGGTCGCAGCTGCGCGTGTATGCCCAGCAGATTGCGAAGAACACGCAGGTTGTCAGCACAAAGACAAAGTCGATCATGGGTCAGTCAATCCGTAGATAAGTAACAATGATGATCTAGAACTTCACGAGCAGGGCCAGGTTGATGCGGTTCTCGTCCTGCACCAGATCCGGTGCCCAGCCCGGGACCGCGGAGCCGGCTGGGCCGGTGGTGACCTCGGAGCCGGACACGGTGTTCGACTCGCCGGGCGGCGTCATGCCGCTGTGGCCTGCGAAGTAGGGAACGCTTGCGTGGCGGTAATTGAACTCGAACCGGAACGTCACATACTGCTCTGGCATGAAGTCGATGGTCCCCGAGGAGTCCCAGGCGTGGAACTGGTCGCCGGGGTTCTCCGTGAAGTAGGGCGTGCCCGAAGCAGCGGTGGCGCCGTTGATGGGCGGCATGAGCACCAGGTAGCGGCCCGGGTTGCTCATCCAGCCGCCGCCGAGCGTGAGGCCGAACATGTCCCGGTAGAACCACAGCCGGTTGTAGACCATGAAGCCCGCGAAGCCCTGCTGTGGCGAATCGGGCGAGCTGGAGAAGCAGCTCACACCCCCGCCAGACTCACAGCCGAGGTCGACGGTAATCGAGAAGGCGCCCTTGCTGACGAATGCCGCCGGAGCGTCGAGGTACTTCACCTGGATGCTGTCGTCGGTGTGGTAGCGGACGCGGTCCGGGTTGCCCAGCGTGTCGGTGCCGAGGGCGTACTGATTACCCAGGATGGAGAGCCAGCCGTAGGGACGCCAGAGCACCTGCATGCCGAAGCCGGGGCGATTGTTGAATTTGCCATATGCCTGCCAACCGTTGACCACCCAGGGCTCGATCTTCAGCTTGTCGGTGGGAAAGATCTGGATCCGCATGCCGTTGAAGAACCACGGCGTATTCGACGACACGTACGACGGCTGATACGACCAGTTGTCGAAAGTGTAGTAACTAAACAGCCCCACGTAGGACATGAAGATGCCGGCCTGGATGTTGATGCCGTGCAAGACGTTGAGGTGGTAACCGCCGTACGCCTCCGAGATGTAGCGGTAGGCGTCGGCGAGGTCCCACTGGCCCTTCACTGGGCTCGCGTCGTTGCGCGGGGTCATGGTGGAGAACATCCCGAACTGGGTCATGACCCGCATCTGCACATTGGCGTAGTGGAAGTCGCCGCCCACGCCGAGCTGCTGCACCTGGAATTCGTCGGTGCGGCCGCTTTCGGAGGTGCCGCTCAACGTGTGATCGACGGGATGGTTGAAGTCGTCGATGTAGCTGGTGTCCACGCGGAACTCGCCCGTGAAGAACTTGGTGTCGAGCGGCGAGTCCTTGGTGCGGGGGTTGCCGTTGAGCCAGGTGAAGTCCGCAAACGCGAAGGGCGCCGCGGGCTCCGGCGTGATGGCGGTCGCGGCCGAGAGCGAGGCTGGAGCCTGCTGTTGAGAAAGAGGAATCGCTGCCGGCGTCGGGGCGGCAGGCGCGGGCGCTTGCTCGATTGCGGGCGGCTGCTGAGACGCAGGCGTCACGGTGGGCGCCGGCGGCGGTGCCGTGGGCGCCGAAGCGGTCGGTGCAGTGGGCGGAAGCGCAGCGGAGGCCCCCGAGGCGGGAGAACCGGCGTCGGCCGCAGGAGCTGCGCCCTGGGCCAGGGCAGCAGTGGAATCCAGGAGAAGTACGAGCGTGATGGCGAGGTTGCGGGTCATGAGGTGGCCCTCCGGCGGGGCGGGAGTGCTCAAACCGTGCCGGACGTGACGCCGCGCACTTGCGCCGAGGCGGAAGCGCCATCGCGGAGACATTCCCTGCAGGATGCGAGGTCTGCGCCGCGCAACCGTGCAAGTTGCAATATGCAGAATCTGCTGCCGCGACGCGTCGCTGATGATTGCGCTGCGCTGCCCGGGGCATCGCGGTTGCACCGAGGTGCGGCCGGGCTGCAACGGAGAGAAGCGCGACATGTCCACGCTGCTCGCCACGCCGCTGAAGCAGGTCCGCGTGCTCATCGTCCTTCCGCCCGAGGCGCGCGCGCTCGGCGAGGCGCTCCGCGAGTCGCTGTCGAGCCGCGCCCGCGTGGTGCTCGCGCTTCGCAGCGAGCGCCCGGACGCCGCACGGGCACTCGATATGGAGCTCGATCAGGCTGACTTCGCAGTCCTGCTTGCTTCGTCGCCGAGTTGCGCGGGGCTCGAGCTCTTCGACATCGGACTTGCCGTGGGAAAGCTGGGCGCAGAGCAGACGATGATCGTCTGGAGTGATGACGCCGAGCGCCGGGCCTCACCGATGCTCCGCGAGCTCCCGCACCTGGTCACCCAGGGTGGCCAGGCCGACGCTGGCCAACTGGCCCTCTCGATCTCCGAGCGGATTGCAGAGCGCTTCAAATGGCTCGAGCTGGATGCGATCGAGCGCGTGCGGCGGGGGCTCAGCTCGGAGCAGGCGCAGCTCGCGCGGGTGCACCGGCAGGTGCTGAGCCTCGAAGATGTGCTGCCTGCCGACTTCATGCTCCAGCCCACCTCGCCGCAGAGGCTCTGCTATTGGACGCACCGCGGACCGCACCGGTCGGTGCGACTGGTCTTCGACGACGTCCGAGGCGCACACCAAGCGCTGCCACCGGAGCTGCTCACGCACGCCGCGGTCCGATGCGTGCCCGAGCACACATCCGACGGTCGGCGGATGTTTCGCTTCACCTTCTTCGACCCCGACACCGAGGCCGTGGCGCTCACCTTCCTGGCGCGCGACCTCGACGTGCTGGAGACCGGGCTCACCTGAAGACGAAGCAGGTTGCAAGGTCCCGGGGCGCGCGGTCGTGCAATGCGCACGAGCGCCGGGCACCGGTTCCTCGCGAGGCGCGCTGGCACGCGACGCGCAATGTCATGCCCACGGGTTCGAGGGCACCATGGCGGCGCGCGGCGAGGGCAGTGAGGTCATCCCGGGAATGCTCCTCGTCCTCTTCCTGCTCGCGTGTTTGATCCACGCCGCCGTGACATGCAGCCGGCCGCCGGATGCGGCTGCCCAGGCGAGCCCCGCGACCCAGGTGCACTTTCGTTGAGAGATGCGGCTTGGCGTCAGCGCGGCGGGGCGTGCATCTCGACGTGCTCGGGGATTGGGCCGCGCATGAACGCGGGAAGGAAGCTGAGCCCGGCCACGATCAGGGCGACACCCAACATGAGCCCGGCGTACTGAAGGTGCCCGGGCCGTCAGGATGCCGACCTTGCCGGGTCAAAGGTCCAGCAAGCGCGAGCCCCGACGCCAACCCGAGCCTCGTGCCCCACGGCGATCAGGACGTGAACCAGGTCGTGGACTCGAGCTTCCGTGAGCTGGAAGCGTGGTCGCATCGCGATCCATGGCTCCAAGCGCTGCGCCCCTCCTGCGCGTGCAGCCGCAGCAGCGCGTCACAGCGGCGGTACAGCAAGGTGAGGGCTCTCCGCTTGAATCGGCGCCTCGCGCTCGAGCCCCAGGATCGGCGCGGCGGGAAGCTTCAGCTCCACATCCACGTAGGGGTGCACCCGCAGCCCGCCCAGCAGCATGCGATAGGGCGTGATGCCGAAGTCGGGCTGGTACACGCGCGCCTTGGCTCGGAAGTGATCGCCCTGCGGTGCCACCAGGAAGCCCAGGGGCTGCTCCCTCCCGTGAAGCGTGAGCCGGCCGAGCACCTCCACGCACTCGCCTCGCCGCACGAAGTAGGTGGAATGGAACACGATGTCGCGGTGGCGCGCGGCCTCGAGGACCTGGGCGGCGATGGCGCGCTCGATGGTCAGGCGTTTGGCCTCAGGGAGGAGCGCCGGCTCGGCGCCGGTCTCGCGCCGCTCGCCCACAACCACGATCGAGCCGGGATCGAACCGCGCCTCGATGGCGCCGCGACGCTGGTCCACGTCCACGGCGAACCGGGACACCCTCAGCACCAGATCGTAACCCAGTACGGCCAGCGGACCTTCCTTGAAGGTGCGCACTGTGCAATCTGCAGTGGTGGGATCGAAGCGGAACATGGAGGTGACCTCCATGTCGAAACGTGATCGCGCCCAGGAGCCGCGGCAAGCCTCAGAGGCCGGGGCGCAACCGCCGCGAGGTCTCGTCGTCGAGCGCCGCGTCGGCGGTGTTGATGATGTCGTTGAGCTGCTTCGCGTCGCCTGCCCCGAGCATGGCCTCGCGCACCGCGGGCTGGCGCAGCAGCTTGCTCAGCCGGGCGAGGACCTTGAGGTGCAGGCCCTTGGTGTCCGGCGGAGCGGCCACGGCGAAGAAGATCCGGCTCGGCGCGCCGCCCTCTGGCGAGAACGCCACGCCCTCGGGCGCCAGGCCTACGGCCACCGAGATGTCCGAGAGGTTGGCCAATCGGCAGTGTGGAATGGCCACGCCATCTTCGAGCGCGGTGGTGCCAATCTCCTCGCGCGCGCGCAGGGCGTTGAAGAGCTCGCCGCGGCCCGAGGTGGCTCGCCCCTGCAGCGCGGTGGACAGCTCTGCCAGCACCTCGTCGCGATCGTGCCCTTGCAGGCGGAGGATCACGGCGGAGGGAGCGAGGTAGTCGGCAATGCGCATGGCGGGCTCCTTCCCGTCAAACAGGCACGGGCACCCTCTCACGTCCAAACAAGACGATGTAGGCCGCGAGGACCCGCGCTGTGAAGCCGTCGCGCTCGGCGGGCGGGAACGCCTGGGCGAGGAGCTCCGGGCTGTCGTCGAGGAAGAGCGTGGAGCCCACGCGCTCGAACACCTCCTTGAGCACCTGCGAGCACGAGAGACAGTTGGAAGCTCGCTCGAGCTCCCGCTGCGCGATCGCGCGCGCGCGCGGGAGGTCGCTCGCGCCCAGCACGTGGACCGCGACAGGCGGCATGGGTTCCGGAGGCTCGGCATCAGGGATTCGCATCGTCATTTCCTTTCTTCGTCACGAAGGGAGGGTTCTGCATGGGGCAGGCCAGTCTCGACGCGCCACGGCCCGCCCCCATGCGAGAGCGCGCCGTGCAATCTGCAGGGACCCACGTTGCGCCCTGCACGTGCTCGGACCCGCCCCTGCGCGGTCCGAGCGAAGCCACGGTCAGGCCAGGGCGCGGCGAACCACGTCCTCGAGGTCGCGGGCGGACAGGCGGCCCATCGCCCCGCCCACCACCTGGCCGCCGCGGATGACAATCAGCGACGGCACCTCGGTGCTCACCCACGCGCCCCAGCGCGCGTCGAGCTCCTCGGGTGCAACCCGCGCAATGTGGAGCGGGTGGGGCAGTCGGTCCTGCACGATGGCGATCTGCTCATCCTCGACGGGGAACAGCCCCGGCGGCCGCGAGTAGATGACCCTGGGGGCCTCCGCGCTCGACGAGGGGCGCGAGCGGCGAAAGAAGAGGCGGCGCGGGGCGGGCTCGCGAATGGGCGAGCGATGCGGCGGCGGCTTGAGGGTCGGCATGGCGGTCTCCTGTTTGCGTCGGCAAACGGGAGTTGCATCGGGCGCGCCAGGCCTTTCTGCGGGCCGGTGCGCCCGTTTCGCGAGCGCGCGATCGTGCAAGGGGCACGGGCTCGCCGTGCAGGCTGCGACTCGCCTACGCCGCGCGCGTCGGCCGGGCCTCGAGCACGCGCACGGGCAGCACCATGGCCTGCTGGCCGGCGAACTGCAGCCGCCGCTGGATGGCGTAGGCTGTCTCGTTGTGGAGCAGCCGCTGGAACCAGCGCTCCTCTTCGAAGACCAGCTTGCCGCTGAAGAACACCACGCGGGGGAACTCGCGCGCGACCTGCAGCGCGACGGCGATGGCTGCGGCCACGGGCTCCGTTCCCAGGTCGCTGCGCGCCGAAGCGGCCACGCCCAGGCCCCGGCAAAGCTCCACGTACTTGGCCAGCGCGTCCTCGGTCTGGTTCTTCACCCGCTCCACTTCCTCCTGGTCCTTGAACGTGGCCGAGTCCACCACGCCCACCGAAATGAAGATGAAGTTCTTGAAGTAGCCGGGGAAGACGCGCTGGATGTTGAGGATGATGTGCACGCCCAACCCCGAGAAGCCGCTCACCAGGATGGCGGCGGTGGGCGCGTTCTTGTCGAGGGCGATCTCCGGCTTGCCCGCGGGCGAGGGCAGCACCTCGAGGATCTCGTCGAGGCGCTTCAGGTTTCCGCGCACGCTCAGGTAGTGGCGCTTGATGAGCAGGCACGCGATGACCAGCACGCCGGTGACCACCACCGTGAGCCAGCCGCCCTCGAAGAACTTCTCCCGCACCGTGACGATGAGGATGGAGAAGCAGAGCAGGAAGCCCACCATGTGGATGATGATGTTGCGTCCCCAGTCGTCGAAGCGCTTCCGGTTGCTGAACCAGAAGCGGATCATCCCCGCCTGGGAGAGCGAGAACGTCACGAAGACGTTGATCGAGTACATCGTCACCAGCGCGTCCACGCTCCCGTGCGTGTACCAGAGCATCACCGCGCTCGCGCCGCCCATGAGCATCACGCCGTCCTGCATGGTGAGTCGGTCGGAGAGCGAGCCGAAGCGGTGCGGCAGCCAGGAGTCGTGGGCCATGTTGGCCATCACCCGGGGGCCGTCCACGAAGCCCGCCTGGGCGGCCACGAAGAGCAGGGCGCCCTCGGCTACCAGGGTGACCACCACGAACCAGCGCCCCACGGGCACGCTGCCCAGGTGCCAGCTCCCCGCGAGCGTCTCCAGCATGCTCGCGTTCATGGTCTTTCCCTCCACCGGCTGCACGTGGAGCAGGAGGTACGCGAGGATGATGCCGGCGGCGGTCACCGCCAGGCTCACCGCCATGTAGGCCATGGTCCGCTTGCCCGTTTCGACCTTGGGCTCGCGCATGATCTGCAAGCCGTTCGAGACGGCCTCGATGCCGGTATAGGTGCCGCCGCCGAGGCTGTAGGCCTTGAGCACCAGCGACATCATCCCCAGCATGCCCAGCGTCCGCAGCCCACCTTGAAACCCCGAGGTCACCTCGTGGGTCACAGCGGGGAACTCGCCGGCCCGGCTGGCCACGGCCCACACCAGGGTGATCCCGTGCGTGACCAAGAAGAGCACGAAGATGGGCGCCAGGATCGTCACCGACTCGCGCACCCCGCGCAGGTTCATGAGCACCAGGATGCCCACCACTGCGAACTCCACCAGCAGCTTGGTGTTCGCCCAGGGCCCGGGCAGGAACGAGTAGATCTGGTCCGCGCCCGACGCCACCGACGTGGTGATCGTCAGCACGTAATCCACGAGCAGCGCCGAGCCGGAGACCACGCCGAAGGTGTCGCCCAGCAGCCGCGTGGCGACTACGTAGCCGCCGCCACCAAAGGGGAAGTGCTCGATGATCTTCGAGTACGCGAAGGAGATGATGAAGACGGTGAGCGCTGTGGCCAGCGCCAGCACCACCGCCAGGTAGGTGTGCTCCCCGAGGGTCTTGAAGGTCTCCTCGGGGCCGTACGCGGAGGACGAGAGGCCGTCGGCGCCAAGGCCCACCCACGCCAGAAAGGCGATGAGCGAGACCCGGTGGAAGATGTGCGGGTCCTCGAGGTCTTTGGGTTTGCCGAGGAGGACTTCCTTGAACCGCGACGCCATGGACGGAGAGGCTCCTCGGCTGCGCCAGGAGGATCCCGGCGCCACGCCAACCGGCCGCCGCTTGCTCGCTGCCCTCCCAGGCGAGCGCCCGCACAGCCGTGACCGATGACTGGCAGACGATCGTGCAAGGTGCAAGAGGCGAGTGCTCGCTCCCGAGCGAAGGGGCTTGCATTCTGCAAACGCGCGGGCCGGAAGGTCAGGCCGGGGCACCGGGTTCGCCCACCGGGACGTCGCCCCGGGGCAGCCAGAGCGCGGCCACCACGCGGTTGCCCTCGCTGGCGATGCTCGCCTTGCCGCCGTGGGCGCGGGCGATCTGCTCCACGATGTAGAGCCCCAGGCCGAGGCCCCGGCTCTTGCCGGCGGCGCGGCGGAAGGGGTCGAAGAGGTGCCGGGCCGCCTCGGCGGGGATGGGGCCGCCGCGGTTCTCCACCTCCAGCCGACAGCCGCCGCGGTCGTCGCACACGCGGACCTCCACCGGCTGGTCCGGCTCGCCGTGGTCCAACGCGTTGGAGATGAGGTTTCCCAGCGCCTGCGCGACGCGGTGCGGGTCCCACTGGCCCTTGCCGTGGCCGTCGAGGAAGCGGCCCTTCACCCGGCCGGGATGCGTGGCCTCGAACTCCTCGACCACCCGCGCGGCCACCTCGCACAGGTCCACCGGCCGACGCTCGATGGGGATGCCCTCGCCCAGCCGCACCCGGGTGAAGTCGAAGAGCACGTTCACGATCTCGCCGATGCGCTCGGCGCTGCGGGCCGCCCGGCGGGCGGCGCCGCGGGCCGCTTCGGGGAGGTCGGGGCGGCTCACGAGCTGCTGCGCCGAGAGCAGGATGGCCTGCAGCGGGTTGCGCAGGTCGTGGCCGACCACGGCGATGAGCCGCTCCCGGAACCGCTGGGCGCGCCGGGCGTGGGTCACGTCGCTGCCGAGGTTCAGCCACTCCACCACCCGGCCTTCGCGGTCGCGCACCGGCACCGAGCGCACGTGGACATCGCGGTAGTCGCCGTCGTGGCGGCGCACGCGGTACTCGTCCTCGACCTCGTGGCCCTCGGCCACGGCGCTCGACACCCGGCCGGCCACGCGCGTCCGGTCAGCGGGGTGCACGGCGGCGAGCCAGCCGTCGGCCCGGGCCAGGGTGCGCGCGGAAAGGCCGGTGAAGGCCCGCAGGCCGGGGTTGTCCGCGAGCGGGCGGCCCCGGCCGTCGGTCAGCCAGACCAGCTCTGCCGAGCCCTGGGCCAGCGCCCGGAAGCGCGCCTGGGCGCGGTCGTGGACGCTCTCTGCTGCGAGCGCGAGCAGCTCGGCGTCGAGGGCGCGCTCGAGCGCGACGAGCTCGTCCAGCGACACGCGCGCCCGCTGGTTCCCGATGAGCCGGTCCAGGACGGTGCGCAGCGCCGCGAACGCCTCGAGCCTGGCGTCGCGGTCGCTGGCCGACGGTGCGTCCAGAGCATGGGGAAGGGCGTCGAGCACGCGGGCGATGCCGGCGCGCTGAGCGGCCGCGCTGCGTCCCGCGAGCCGCGTCCAGGCGCGGAGGACGTGCTCCCGGTTCGCGCGCAGCCACGCCGCGAGCCCCGACGCGCCCGGCGCCTGAATTCCTTCGGATTCCCGATCCACCCACGCCCCCCGGGAAAGGTAGGGAGCGCCGCGCGCGCGGGACAGCCCGGCTGCCGATCGCAAGGCCCGGTGCGGGGCAGCGCGACTCGTGCACAGAGCGCGCGTCCACAGGGCGAACATCGGGCTGCGCGGTGTTCACTGCTGCGAGCCCGGTTGGGGAAGCGCGTGCCGACGCGAGCGCGCATTGGGTACAACGTCACCGCCGCGCGCGGTCCCTGGTCATCCCAAGCGGGGGGGACCGGGGAAGAAACCGCCGCGGCAACCCCAGACCGAGGAGGTCTGCAGAAACGGCGAGCGTCGGAGCGTTGGAGCCGTGGAGCGTTGGAGACTGAGCTCCACCGTTGGCTGTTTGTACGAAACCGCCGAGGCGCTGCTCGCCGTTCGCGTCGGCCTTCTCAGGGCGTGGCCGACTTGGCTTCTGGTGCCGTTGCCGTGGCCGCTGCCGGCGCCGCAGCCGTTGGACACGCGTGCTTGATCGGCGTGCCCCGCTGGTGGCTCACCAGGATGGCGCTCACCGACCCGAGCAAGAAGTCCGCGTCGGCGCGCACGGGCAGGTGCTGCGCGTCGTTGGTGTAGAGCACGTTCATCGCCTTCTTGATCTCGAGCTTGCCCGAGAACTGCGTCTCCAGGGCCATGGGCACCACGGTGCGCTTGCCGTTGTCGTCGCCGTCGAAGTCGGTGGGCTCGCCCATCGTCGCCCGGACCATGAAGCCGCGCGTGTCGGTCGTCACCGGCATCGACACCACGCTCCCCGGCGCGAGGTCGTGCGCGCGCAGGGAGAAGAAGAGCCCGCTCACGTCCACCGCGCCCGGCGTGAGCGCCATCGACAGGTCCTCGGGGCCCTTGGCCTCGCCGTCGCGGTGGATGAGCAGCTTGCCCGCGTCGTGGTCCATCTTCATGCGCTGGCGCCAGCTGCGCGTGCCCTCTGCGCCATCGAGGACGTCCTCCAGGGTGCGAAGCTCGTCCAGGTCGAGGTAGCTCACGAACTTGTCGTGCACCGGGAAGAGCGCGAACGCCGAGCGCGTCTCCGCGGTGGCCACGATGGGCACCACCTTGTGGCCCGCGCGGTCCGCGACGCGGCCGAGGGTGATCTCGATGTCGCCGGCGGTGATGCCCAGGTACTCGATGCGGTAGCTGAAGTGCTCGCCGGGCCCGAAGGGGTACTCGCAGGTGGGCGCGTCGGCGCGTGCGGCGAGCGGCAAAGCCATGAGGCTCAAGGCCGCGAAGAGGGTCGTGCGAGCGCGCATCGGCCGCATCCTACACGCGGCACTGCGGATCATGTCGACTCCGGCTCACCTGCCGGTCCACCGGGCTCCGGCCGCTCGGCCCACCGCGGACCAAGCAGGGTGGGCAGCACCAGGAGCACCATCAAGATCGCCATCGCCTCGCCGAGCACGGCCGCCCAGCCGAAGCTCCGCAGCGCGCCCGACTGCGCCAGCACCAGCGAGAGGTAGCCAATCACCGTGGTCAGCGAGCAGAGCAGGATGGCGCCGCCCATCTTGGCGCAGGCCGCGCGGGCGTCGGCGCGGAGCGAGGTCATGGCGCCGAAGAGGTTGACCACGTAGTCGGCGCCCACGCCGATGGTGATCGGCAGCGCGGCGAAGTTGAGCAGGTTCACCTTGGTGCCCAGGGCGATCATGATCGCCTGCGAGCAGAACGCGGCGGTCACCATGGTCACCAGGCTCACCACCGCGCGCGCGGGCTTGCGGATGAAGATGGCGAGCAGGAGCACGCTCACCAGCGCAGTCACCACCAGCACCACGTTCAGCGCCTGGTCGTGCACCAACCGGAGGATCTCGGCCATGAACAGGAAGCCGCCGCCCATGTACGCCGAGGGCGGGAGCTGCGCGCTCTGCACCACGTCGGCGAAGCGCTGCAGGTTGTGGCCGTCGTTGTAGTTCACCTTGATCGACGGGTAGACGAGCACCACGCGGTCCGTCCGGCCCGAGAGCTCGCGGAACGCGAAGATGAGCGGCTCGGGCACCTCGCGCTCGGTGATGGGCTGGAGCGCGTCGGGCGCGAACCACGCGTCGACGTACGGCTGCAGCTTCGGCGGCAGCTCGCCCTTGGGCAGCCGGTGCACCATGCTCGAGAGCCGCTTCAGCTGCTGCAGGCGCGAGGTCTGCTCGGGGAGCGGCGGCACGAACTTCTCGATCGTCTCGACCGACTGGATCCCGCCGGGATCCTTCTCGGCGAACACGCGGCGCAGCTCGGTGGCGGCGGGCTCACGTTCCGCAGGATCCTTCGCGAGCGCGACCACGGGATTGAGCCACACGCCGAAGAGCTCGTTCATCTTCGCGTCCCACGAGGCGCTGCCGTGCGCGAGCGAGTCGCGGTTGCGCAGCACCTGGAGGTCCATCTCGTAGACGCCGGTGTGCATGGCCGCGACGATGCCCAGCCCGCTCGCGCCAAACGCCACGACCACGAAGAGCCCCGCGGCCGCGGCCGAGAGCGGGCCCTTGGAGAAGAACGCGTGCAAGAGCTCCTGCACCAGCGTGGTGCGCGTGATGCGCCGGGGCGGGTTGATGATCGCCACGAGGATCGGCGTCGACAGGTAGGTGAAGATCCACACCAGCACCATGCCCGAGCCGCCCAGCCAGCCGAACTGCGAGAAGCCGCGGAAGTCGGAGACCGCGAGGCCGCCGTAGGCCGCCGAGGCCGTGAGCGCGGCGCCGAGCGTGCCCGGCAGCGCCTGGCGCGCCGCCGACGCGAGGGCACCGGACGTGGTCAAGCTCGACTGCTGCGCGCGGTAGTACGCGAGGAAGAGCAGCGGGTAGTTGATGCCGTTGCCCGCGATGATGGTGCCCAGGAACGCGGTGTTCGAGTTCAGGCCGCCCACCGTGAGTCGGCCGAGCGCGAAGGTGAAGAGCAAGCCCGGCGCGAGCGCGAGCACCACCGTGGCCACCGCGCGCACCGAGCGGAAGTAGATGGCGATGCACGCACCCACCAGCGCCATCACGAAGATGGTCGAGAGCGAGAGGTCCGCGAGGATGGCCGCGTGCTCCTCGACCATGTTCGGCACCTCGCCGTTGTAGGCCACCTGCACGTTCGGGAAGCTCGCGTGCAGCTTGGCCACTTCGGCTTCGGTGTCGGCGAGCAGCTTCGCGCTCGGCTCGAGGTCGACCTCGCTGCCCTCGAGCCAAATCAACGCCACGACGGTCTGGCCGTCGGGCGTCGCGAGATAGCCCGAGGGGAAGCGGTCCTGCTTGCCGACGGCGGCGTCGAGCTCGTCTTCAATCGGCTTCCAGTCGAACGGCGGCGGCTTCGCTTCTTCCTCGCCGAGGTCGAGCTTGAGCGGGTTGTTGCGCTCCTTCTCTTCCTTGGCGGCCGCGTCGAAGCGCGAGATGAGCTTATCGAAGTCGGCGCGCGGCATGAGCAGCGGCCCGCGCTTCATCAGCCAGCTGCGCTCCTGCTTCACGTCGCCCTGGATGCTTCGGATCTCCGGCGCGTGCAGGGCAGCGAGGTTCTTGGTGAGCGCGTCGATGAAGGCTTCGTTCGCCGCGCGATCCGGCGAGCGCGCGATGACCGTGAGGTGCGCCTTGCCGCCCACGAGCGCGTGCAGCTCCTTGAGCGCGCGCACGCTCGGCGCCGAGGGTGGCAGCAGCTCTTGCAAGCTCGCGTCGATGTGCCCGAAGAACGCAATGCTCAGCGCGAGCGCGGGCAGGCACGCGAGGAAGAGCAGCAGCCCAGCTCGCTTGGGCCGCGCGCACACCGCGGTCAGGTAGCGGTCGTGGACGTCGCCGAAAGCGTGGAGCGGATGTCGCTTCGCGTCGGGCGCCATGGTTCACCCGCCCACGAGCGGCAAGAGCGCCGCGTGGATGCGGCCGTTGGTGGCCACGGTGTCGAAGCCGTAGATGTCGTGCGGCGCGCCGCTACTCGCGCTCACCTTGCCGCCGGCTTCCTCGACGATGAGCGCGCCCGCTGCGGTGTCCCACGCGTGCAGGCCGCGCTCGAAGTAGGCCTCGAAGCGCCCACAGGCGACGTCGCAGAGATCCAGCGCCGCGCAGCCGTCCGAGCGCACCGCCTCGACGACGCCGAGCACATTCGCGAGCCGCTGCAGCTGCGCGGAGTCTGCCTTGCGACCGGAGTAGGTGAGTGCGCTCGCGACCATCGCGCGATCGAGTGTCTCGATGTTGGACACGTGGATCGCCGCGCCGTTCAAGGTCGCGCCGTGTCCCTTCTCGGCCACGAAGAGCTCGTCGGCGCGCGCGTTGTACACCGCGCCGAGCACGACCTTGCCGTCGACGGCGAGCGCGAGCGACACGCACGAGCGCCCGTAGCCGTGCGCGTAGTTCTTGGTGCCATCGAGCGGATCCACGGTCCACAGATGCTTCGCGTTGCGGTCGCCGTCGGTGCCTTCTTCGCCCAGAATCTCGTGACCGGGGTGGCGCGCGCGGATGAGCTCAACCACGAGCGCCTCGCAGGCGCGATCGACGTCGGTGGTGATGTCCGCGGCGCCCTTGCGGTCCACGGTCGCGGTGCCTACGCGCTCGCGCTGGATCTTGCCCGCGCCGCGCACGGCCTGGAGCAACGTCTCGCGAAATGCGTCGAGCTGGCTCACGACTCGACCTCCACCGTCTGCGCCATCTGTGCACCGCCGGGAATGGTCATCGCACCGGCGCCGCAGATCGCCGCCAGCGCGAGCTGCGCGGCGTGAATCAAGAGCGCGAGCGTCGCAGCCATCGTCGAGGTCAGCATCAGCGACGAGGCGCTCATCACCAGCGTGGCCTCGGTGGCGCCGAGCTGCGCGGGGATGGCGTCGCCGAGTGTGGAGCCCACCAGCTGCGTGCCTTGCACGGCGAGCGTGACGCCCGGCGAGAACGCGCGGCCCACCGCGAGCAGGGCCACGCCACACTGCGCGAAGTGCAGCACGCGCGCGCCCATCTCCCACGCCAACGACGCGAAGACCTCGGGGCTCGTGGCGCCCGGCGTGGCATCGAACTCCGCGCCGAAGTTGCCGAGCAGCCGCCCCGGGCGGCCGCGCTTGCGCACCACGAGGATGCTCATACCCAGCACCAGGGCGAGCGCCGCATTTGCGGCCACGAAGATGCTCGCGCGGTTCATGCCCAGCGCCTTCACGCTGGCCACGAAGGCGATCGCCGAGGCGAAGAAGTTCGCGAGGAGCACCACGCCCTGCATCTGCACCGCGGCCACGGCGGCGCGCGGTCCACCCACGCCGCGCTTGAGGAGCAGCGCGCGCGAGGCTTCGGCAGCGGCGCGACCGAGCGGCGCCACCACGCCGACGGTGTAGCCGAGCATGGCCGCGCGCAGCCAGCCGCGGGTGTTGGTGCGATCGACGAGCGGGCCGTAGAGCGCGCGCAGGGCGAAGGTGTTGCACACCAGCATTCCCGCTTCGAGCGCGAGCACCCAGGGCAGCATGGGCGCGCTCTTTCCAAGCCCGCGCCACACCTCGCCGGCACCTGCGTACGCGATCGCCGCGGCCAGGACTCCAATCCCGATGAGCCCCACCGCCACCCGCACCGGCGTCCGGTGGAGCAGCTCTCGCGGCGACGGCAGCTTCAAGCCGCGGACCTCGCGCGGGCCATCACCTCGGGCAGGTTCTGCCAGATCTTCGCGAAGGCGTCGGCGTAGGCCTCCACGAGCGCCTTGGGCTGCGGCGCGATGGGACACGTCTGCGAGAAGAGGCAGAGCGAGCGCGCGAGGATCTTGGTCGTCTCCGGATACTGCGCGAGGTCGTAGCTCACCGGGCGGCCGTGATCCCACGGGCAGCCCTTCTCGCCGCCGCGGCGGCCGAAGCCAATCTGCTGCTGGAAGAGCGTCTGCGCCGGCACGGGCTTCGACTGCCAGAGCACCGCCTCGCAGCCCTCGGCCTTCAGCGCCTTGAGCACCGCATCGCGAACCTGGATCGGCGGCGCGTCGACGCCGACCTTCGTGGCGTCGAGCTGCACGCGGTACTTGTGGAACGCGGGCACGCGATCGCTCGGAATTTCCGGCGGCGTGACACCGGGCAGCTCGCGCAGGCGGCGCGAGAGCAGCTCGGCGTTGGCGCGCGCGGCGTCGTTGAATGCGGGCAGCCGCTTGAGCTGGCTCCGGGCCAGCGCCGCCGACATCTCGTTGGTGCGGTACATCCAGCCCATGGTCTGCGAGTCGTAGGCCCGGTTGCCATCGAGCGCGCGCGAAATGTCGTATTGCGACTCGTCCTCCGGGCGCATGTCCTCGCCAAACATGCGCACGCCGAGCGCAAGCCGGTACAGCTCGGCGTCGTCGGTGACCAACAATCCACCTTCGCCGCAGGCCAGGCTCTTCGACGACTGCAGGCTGAAGCAGCCCGCCTTGCCAAACGTGCCCACCGACTTGCCCTGGTACTGCGCGCCGTGGGCCTGGGCCGCGTCTTCGATGAGCAAGAGGCCGCGCCGCTCGCAGATCTCGATGATCGGCCCGAGCTCGCAGGGCACGCCGTGCAGGTGCACGGGCATGATGGCCTTCGTCCGCTCGGTGATGGCCGCTTCCACCTTGGTGGGATCCATCCCCAGCGTGCGCGGCTCGACATCGACAAACACCGGAATCGCGTTGTGGTGCAGCACCCCGAGCGCGGTGGCCACGAACGTGAACGCGGGGACGATCACCTCGTCGCCGGGTCCAATGCCCGCCGCCGCCAGCGCCACGTGAATGGCCGCCGTGCCGCTGTTGGTCGCGACGCAGTACTTCGAGCCCACGAACTGGGCGAACTCGCGCTCCAGCCCGCGCACCTCGGGCGCGAACTGGCCCGAGAGCACGCCGCGCTCGAGCACGCCCATCACCGCTTGCTTGTCTTCGGGGGTGATGACGGGCCAGCGCACGTGATCGCGCGCCGGCACCGTCGGTTTGCCGCCCAGCAGGGCCAGGGTGGAAGTCATGAACTCTCTCCGAGCCCCGCGGGTGCTGGTGTGATTCGCTTAGCTGGCCGCGCGGATCTTCCGCGAGACGTTCTCCACCCAGTCCTGCAGGAGTTGGTTCTGCTTGAACAGGTCGTTCACGGCCATCTCGCCCTCGGTGTGGTACGGGGCCTTGAAGAAGAGCGAGAGCTGGCGCTGGATGCCGCGCTCGCCGGCGCGGTGGGCCGAGTCCACCAGGCGGGCCAGGTCGAGCACCAGCGGCGCCGCGAGGATCGAGTCCTTGCAGAGGAAGTTGATCTTCAGCTGCATCTTCTCGCCGAGGAAGCCGATGAGATCGATGTTGTCCCAGGCCTCCTTCTCGTCGCCGCGCGGACGGTAGTAGTCGATGTGCACCTGGTGGTCGGGCACCGGGTAGCCGAGGATCTCGTCGAGCACGGACAGCTTGCTCGCGACCTTGGTCTTGTTGCTCTCCGGGTCGTCGAGCACCTTGCCGTCGTTGTTGCCCAGGATGTTGGCCGAGAACCAGCCGTCCACCTGGAGCTGGCGCACGCGAAAGGCCGGCGCGAGCGCGGTCTTCAAGTACGTCTGGCCCGTCTTGCCGTCCTCGCCGGCGATGGGCACGCCCGCGCTCATGGAGAGCTCCTCGAGCGCCGGGATCTTGCTCAGGCTGGGCGTGAAGTTCACGTGCGGGCAGCCGAGCTTGATGGCCATGTAGAGGAACTTCATGGCCGGGCTGATGCGCTCGTCGCTCTTGTCGAGGCCGGCCTCGAAGGCCGCCAGCGAGCGGTGCACGTCGGACACCTCGCAGTACTTCTCGGTCGACGTGAGGTTCACGATCACCACGCGCTCGACCTTGTTCTTGGCCTTGAACTCCTTCACGTCCTTGGAGAGGAGCTCAATCTCCTCGCGGAAGCTGCGCGCGGCCACCACGTGCTTGCCGGTGATGGACTTGAGGAACTTGGGCGAGACCACGCCAGGGTAGGGCTTGATCTCCTTGAGCTCGGCCTCGACCTCCTTGAGGAGGTGGCGGGGCACGATCTTCTCGCGGACGGCGGCGGTGTAGAGGTCGTCGGCGCGCAGGTCCCAGCCGCCGAACACCATGCCGTCGAGCGGAGCCACGCCGAGTCGAGCTCCCAGCTCGGTCTCGGTGACCATGCCCACCTTGGGCGCCAGCCCGCGCTTCATCAGCGCGACGCCCGCAATCACCGTGCTTGCCACGGCTCCACCAGCACCGACGATCATCACGCCCAAGCGGTTCATCTAGTGTCCCTCGTGTGAAGTGACTGAGCTCGCATACTTCGCGAGCAGATCCCGCTTCGCCTCATCGACGACGCGGGGGAACTTGTGCTGCACGCTGGTCCGGCCGATCTCCTCCATGAAGCGACGGGCCGAGCCGCGCTCCAGAGAGAACAACGCCGGAGCCAGGATTGCGACGTCCTGCGCCCGGTGCTCGCGGTATACGCGGTTCTGCGAGCACAGGCTCTGATCGAAGGCGGCGGCGAAGCGCTTCCAGTCCTGCGGCTCGCGCTCGAATTCGACAAACAGCTGGTAGCGGCCCTTGGCGCTGCCGGCCACGTCCACCTCGGCGGCGGCGCTGAACTCGACCACGGAGCAGGGCGCGGCGCGCACGGCGGCGTCCACCGCGCGCTCGATCTCCACGAAGCTGGTGAGCTCCTGGGTGAGCGAGAGCACGCCCGAGGTGCGGCCCACGAACTCCATGCGGTGCGGCCACACGCTCTGGAAGCGCACCAGGTCGCCGATGTAGTAGCCGAAGAGGCCGGAGCTGGTGGTGAGCGCGATGGAGTACTCCACGCCCGGCTCCACGTCCCAGAGCGGCACGCGCTTGGCGTCGGCCTTGCCGTGCTCGGCCGCGGGCACGAACTCGAAGAACACGCCGCGGTCCGGAATCATCAAGAGGCCGTCTTTGCCCAGGCGATCGGTGACGGCGAAGATGCCGCCCTCGGTGGCGTTGTAGTTGTCCATCAGGACGACCGGCCGGCCCACGCGCTTGTTGATGACCTGGCGATAGGGCTCCGCGTACACGCCGCCGCCGAAGAGGACGGCCAGGTTGGGCCAGAGCTCGCCCACTGTCGCCACCTTGCGGCCGCGCGCGTGCGCCGCCGCGAGCACCTTGTCGAAGAAGACGCTGAACCAGCAGGTCGTCCCCGAGAGCGCGCGGATGTCGTAGTCGAGGTAGGCCTCGGCCATGCGGCCCAGCTTCTCCTCGTAGTTGGGGATGTCGCGCAGGTCCTTCTTCGGGAGCGTCAGCTCGCTCACCGGCCAGGGGATGCGGCTCTGCATCAGGCCCGGGTTGTTGGTGATGTTCACCGGCCCGTCGACCTTGGGCGTACTGGGCGGGAACAGGCCGAGCGTGAAGCCGCTCATGAAGCGGCCGTGGCCCACCTGGGTCACGTAGCGCGCCACCACGTCGAAGCCGGCCTTCTGCTGCCAGCGCACCTGCTCGCTCGAGATCGGCAGGAACTTGTGCTGCGCGGCCGTGTTCGAGCTGCCCGACGACTGGCCGTAGTGCTGGATGAGCCCGGGCCAGAGCACGTCGCTCTCGCCGCGGCGCATGCGCTCCAGGTACGGCTCGAAGCCGGCGTAGGTGCGGAGCGGCACGCGCTCCTTGAACTGCTCGTAGGTGCTCACGTCGCCCAGGCGGTGGGCGCGGCCGAACTCGGTGCTGGCGGCGATGGCGGTGTTGCGCGTGAGCTGCGCGAGCTGGGTGGCCTTGAGGCGCTCGCGGTCCGCGAGGAGACGATCCCACGCGAGGACGCGGGCCGTCGCAGCAGTCCAGAGCGCAGGGCCGATCGCAGGGCCGAGGAGTCCCGCGCCGGGAATGGTCTTCATCAAAGCTACCCCTCACGCAAAACGTGCAGCGGCCCCTTAGCACCAACCGAGGCGACTTCTCAATCAGCACCGAGCGAACACTTCGAATGCGTCTGAGTGAAATTGTCAACACATACTTGCTTTCTGGGTTGCGGCGGCGGGATCAGATCGAGCGTCGGCAGGGCCGCGTGGGCAGTGAATGGCGGCGTGCGGGTGGCGTCAGAGTGACGTGCCTCGGGTGGAGAGGCGTGACATTGTTTCGACTCTTGGAGGAAGACATGAAGCTCCGACTGCTCCTCACCGCTGCGCTCGTGAGCGCGGCCCTCGCGTGCGGCGGCGCGTCGCAGACCACGGCGTGCAAGAACTTCCTGGCCTGCGAGGCGGCCCTGGGTGTGAGCGCCGACGGCGGCACCATCGCCAGCACCGACAACGCCACCTACGGCCCCAACGGGACGTGCTGGATCAGCTCCGCGGTGGCCTCGGGCTGCGACTCCACCTGCAAGACCCAGCTCAACGACCTCAAGTCGCTGCCGGGCTTCTCGGCCATCCCGGCCTGCAACGCGAAGTAGAAGGAGCGTGCAGGTGTCCGCCGCGCGTTGACCCGGCCCAGGGGCCCGCCCACAATGCCCGGCTCGGACGGCGCTCCTTGCGTCGATGTTTCATGGGCTCGCGCTTCACCTGGTCGTTGGCGGTGGTCCTCGCGGTTGCGCTCACCGGCTGCGGCGGCTCGAAGGCCGGCTCGAGCGGATCGACGGGGAGCTCGGCCGCGTCCGGGAGTGGCACCTCGGGCACCACTGGACACGGCGCGTCGAGCGGCAGCAGCGGCGGCGCATCGACCGGCGGCACCACCGGCAGCGGCACCGCGCGCGTGTGCGAGACCTGCGCGAGCGACAGCGACTGCGCGAGCGGCCACTGCACCTTGGACGGGCAGGGCGCTGGCGCGTGCGCGCCCGCCGAGCCGTGCGCCTCGGCTTCGGACTGCGGCGGCCTCGCATGTGACGCCTCGAGCGGGAGCTGCACCTGCCGTCCGCCGGGCCAGCTCACGCCCTGCACGAGCGACCCGAAGCTCTGCGACCCGGGCCAGACGTGCAGCACCGTCACCGACAACGATCCGGTCTGCCACTGCACGCTCGCCACGGACGGCGGCGCCGATAGCTGCGCGGCCAACACCAACGGCGCGACGATCTGCGATCCGTTCTCGCTCGCGTGCCGCGCCCCGCAGAGCCAGGAGCCGTGCGGTCCCTCGTCGAGCTGCGTCGCCGGCGCGAGCTGCGTGAACGGCACCTGCTCGCAGGCCTGCACCACCGACAACGACTGCTACATCGTGGGCCAGCACTGCTCGAACGGCACCTGCGCGCTGTCGCTGTGCGGCCCGACGGTGACCAGCGTGGGCTACTACCAAACCTGCGACCTGGACCTCGACGCGGGCTACGCGGGCGCGTGCATGCCGCGGAGCGCGGGCGACGGCGGACTCTACGGCGTGTGCATCCACGCGGGCGGCGGCGCGCCCGGCGACGCCTGCGGCGACGGCAGCGTGGTCACGCGCTGTGGCAAGGGCAGCCGCTGCGTGCTCGGCGCCACGCACGGTCAGCTCGCGACGTGCGAGCCCGAGTGCAACGCTGCGTCCACGGGCGATCCCACGCAGGCGAATGACGTGGTGTGTCCGCAGGCCTCGGCGGCGTGCACGCCCGGTGTCGCGGGCGATGGCGGAATCGTCCCTGGCCTCTGCACGGGCACGTCCGACGCGGGCTTCTCGGTGGCGGCGCACGACGCCTGGCCGCAGGTGCCGCAGCACGGCACGGCGTCGCTCGGCAGCGTGAACGCTGTGATGATCACCTGGGCCGACGATCCCAGCCGCGCCGCCTACGACGACTACCTTGCCGCGATCTCCGCGATGCCGAGCTGGCTCGCCGTCGGCGCGGAGTACGGCGCGCTCACGAGCTACACGTCGACGACGTACCACGACCCGAGCAACACGCCCGGTACGCGCCAGAGCCCCATCAACGACAGCACCACGCAGCAGTACATCGCGGGCCTCATCGACTCGGGCGCGGTTCCGCCGGCGAACCCGGGCACGGTCTACTTCGTCTCGATCGACGCCGCGGCGAACTGGAACGACCCGTCGCTCGGCGGCGGCGTGTGCACGGGCGCAGCGGGCTACCACGGCGTCTTCAGCCACGGCGGCGCGAGCGTGCCGTACGCGGTGATCTTCGACTGCAGCGTCGGCCCGCAGTTCAACCAGGACACCATCACCCACGAGCTCTTCGAGGTCGCGACGGATTGGGACGGCCAGGACGGCTACGTCCTCTGGGACTACAACGACCCCTGGACGCTGCAGGGCGGCGAGCTCGCGGACATGTGCGACGACGACGTGCTCACCGACGTCTACGACGCGCAGGGCAACGCGTTCGCGCGCGTGTGGAGCAACGCCGCGGCGCGCACCGACGGCTCGCCGTGCGTGCCCAATCCGCCCAACCTCACCTTCGCGGGCATGAGCACCAATCCGTCGCGCGTGGTGAACGTGACGCACGGCTCGGCGCAGGTGGTGACCTTCACCGTGCGCGGCTGGACCAACCAGCCCATGGGCGGCTTCTACGCGTACCCGTACCTGCTCGACGGCCTGAACGTGTTGCCGAGCATGTCCACGGACGTGCTCGCCAACGGCCAGAGCGCGGTGCTCACGGTGCCGGTGCCGGCCAACGCACGCAACGGCGACTACATCAGCGTGGGCATCAGCGCCTACGCGCTCGATGGCGGCGCGCTCGACAACGCCGAGTGGCGCGCCGAGGTCGACGTCCAGTAGCGCCGCGTCACGGAGGCCAGCTGGCGCAGTAGGTGTTGCCCGGGTTGCCGCTGGTCTTCGCGAAGTGCGCGGGGATGTACTTGTCGGGCGTCACCGTGGAGTACGGCTGCGCGCTCGAGAAGCAGCGCCAGAGCACGAAGCTGCCGCCGGCGGTCGTCCAGTCGCTCCCCGGCACCACGTGACCGTCCTGGATGGAGCCGTAGTACTTGTGGGTCATGGGGAAGCCGTTGCCCACGTTGCCCAGCTCGCTCCACTGCACCACCCGATAGAACTGGTTGTCGAGCGCGGTGCCCTCGCTGGTCACGAACGCGCTGTTCACGTCGTAGACGATGCCCGTGAACACCGCGACCTGATCCATCGCGCCGCACACCGAGCCGTCGCCGTCGCAGAGCGCCGAGTCGCTCACGTCCGGGCCCTGCAGGCCGTAGGGCGAGCAGTCGCCGGCGGGATCCACCTGCTGGATGGTGATGAGGATGGGGCCGTTCTGGCCGACCGGGCCGGGGCTCGAGTTGGTGCTGCGCTGGGCATCGGCGTTGCCGCCGGGCGCGCCCGTGTATTCGCAGTCCGGGCTCGGGTCGTCGCTGCCCGAGGGATCCATGTTCTGCGCCGGCACGCACTGCGCGGTGTCGCCGCAGTACTCGGGCCAGCTGCACGTGCCTTGCGTGTTGGGATCGCCGCAGCCCTGCGAGCTGCCCTGGCACTGGCCGCCCACGCAGCTGTCGAAGCCCTGGGCGAAGCAGTCGTTGCCGCACGAGCCGCAGTTCTCCACGTCGCTGTCGAGGTCGTGGCAGCCGCCGGCGCAGCAGCCGGGCGTCGTCGCCGAGCCGGTGCAGTCGACATTGCAGCCGCCGCAGTTGGCGAGGTCGTTGTCGAGGTCGGTGCAGGCGCTGCCGCAGCAGCCCGGCTGCGTGCCCTGACACACCTGGCCGTCTTGATCCGCGCAGCCGCCGCAGTTGAGCGGGTCATTCGTCGTGTCCACGCAGGTGCCGCTGCACGCGGTCTGGTTCCCCGCGCAGGTCGGTGTGCAGGTGCCGTCCTGGCACGTCGAGTCGGCGTCGCACGGCTGGTCGCAGCCGCCGCAGTTGTCGTTGTCGGTGGCGAAGTCGGTGCAGCCTTGCGCGCAGCAGCCCGGGTTCTGGCCGTCGCTGCAGACGGTGCCGCACTGGCCGCAGTTGGCGATGTCGGCGGCGAAGTCGGTGCAGAAGCCGTCGCAGCAGCCGGGGTTGTTGCCGTCGAAGCAGCCGTTGTCGCACTGGCCGCAGTTCTGCGCGTCGGTCTGCAGATCCACGCACGCGCTCGAGCACTCGTTCTGGCCCACGTCGCACGTCGTGCCGCAGGAGCCGTTGGTGCACGCGGTGCCGCTCGGGCAGACGTTGCCGCAGCTGCCGCAGTTCTCGACATCGCTGTCGAAGTCCACGCAGCCGCCGAAGCAGCAGCCGGGCGTCGTGCCCGTCTCGCACGCGTTGCCGCAGAAGCCGCAGTTCTGCGCGTCGTTGTCGAGGTCCACGCAACCCGCGTTGCAGCACGCGCCGGTCGAGCAGAGCAGTCCGCAGCCGCCGCAGTTGTTGGGATCGCTGTCGGTGTCGGCGCAGTAGCTGTCGCAGCAGGAATTGCCGGTGTCGCACGCGTTGCCGCACGAGCCGCAGTTGGCCTGGTCGGTGTTCGCGTCGACGCAGGCGCCGCCGCAGCAGCTCTGGCCCGACTGACACAGGTGACCACACGATCCGCAGTTGCGCTCGTCAGCGCTGGTGTCGACGCAGGTGCCGCTGCAGAGGCTCAAGGTGCCGCAGTCGGTGGTGCAGTGGCCGTTCGAGCAGACGTCGCTGCCGGTGCAGACGTTGCCGCAGCCGCCGCAGTTCAGGTTGTCGGTCTTGAGGTCCACGCAGTCGCCGAAGCATGCGCTGGTGCCGATCGGGCAGACCGACTGGCACGCGCCGCTCTGGCACTGGGTGCCGCTGGGGCATGCGTTGCCGCAGCGGCCGCAGTTCGCGGGATCGGTCGACGTGCTCACGCATCGGCCGCTGCACAACTTCGTCCCCGCGCCGCAGACGCTGGCGCAGCTGCCGCCGTTGCAGACCTGGCCGGACGGACACGCGTTGCCGCACGTGCCGCAGTTGGACGCGCTCGAATACGTGTCCACGCAGCGGCCGCTGCAGAGCGTCTCGCCGCCGATGCAGACGCTGTTGCACTGGCTGCCCGAGCACGCCGTGCCGGGCGCGCACGCGAGGCCGCAGCCGCCGCAGTTGGAGTTGTCGCTGCTGGTGTCGACGCACTGGCCGCCGCACATCGTGCCGCCGCCGGAGCAGAACGCGGAGCACTGGCCGGCCCAGCAGCTCGTGCCCGAGGCGCAGACATTGCCGCAGGCGCCGCAGTTCGCGTCGTCGAAGAAGAGATCGACGCAGCTTCCGCTGCACAAGCTCAAGCCGCCGGTGCACGTCGCGTTGCACTGGCCGTTGGAGCAGCTGGTGCCGCTGCCGCAGACGGTGCCGCAGCCGCCGCAGTTGTGGTTGTCGCTGTCGGTGTCGACGCAGCGGTTGCCACACGCGGTGAGCCCGCCGACGCAGGTCGTGGTGCACGCGCCGTTCACGCACGCCTTGCCGGCGCTGCAGACCTTGCCGCAGTGGCCGCAGTTGTTGGTATCGGTCTGGGTGTCGGCGCAGCTGCCGCTGCAGACGGTCTGGCCGTTCGGACACAAGGTGCCGCACGCGCCGTTCACGCACGCTTGCGTCGCGCTGCAGCTCTTGCCGCAGACGCCGCAGTTGTGCGGATCGCTCGAGGTGTCCGCGCAGCCGGTGCCGCAGAGGTCCTGGCCCGTGGGACAGCTCTGCACGCACGCGCCGCCCGAGCAGTACTCGCCATTCGCGCAGGTGTGGCCGCAGCCGCCGCAGTTCTGGTTGTCACTGGTGGTGTTGGCGCAGGTGCCGTCGCAGAACACCGAGCCGCCCGGGCACACCGACGTGCACGCGCCGTTCACGCACGCCTGGCCGTTGGCGCAGGTGTGGCCGCACGAGCCGCAGTTCACGTTGTCCGAGCGGGTGGAGACGCACTCGGTGCCGCAGAGCGTCTGGTCGGGCGGGCAGGTGGTGCCGCAGATGCCGTTGGCGCACGCCTCGCCCGGATTGCAGCCCAGGCCGCAGCCGCCGCAGTTGTCCGAGTCCGACGTGGGATCGACGCAGGCCGTTCCGCAGAGCGTCTGGCCGTTCGGACAGTTCGACGCGCAGGCGCCCTGGACGCAGCGGAAGCCCGCGCCGCACGCCTGGCCGCAGCCTCCGCAGTTGTTGTCGTCGCTCTGCACGTTCACGCAGGTGGAGCCGCAGACGGCCTGATCGACGGCGCACGTCAGGACGCAGTGGCCGGCAGTACACGACTGGCCGGTTTGGCAAGCGTGGCCGCACTGGCCGCAGTTCTGGTTGTCGACGGCCAGGCTCACGCAATTGCCGCTGCACGACGCCTTGCCCGAGGGACAGCTCCCGGTGCTGCCGCCCGAGCCGCCGTTGCCGCCGCTCGTGGAGCCCGCGTTGGACGTCGTCGCGCCGCTGCCGCTGCCAGAATCGGTCGTCCCCGAGCCGCTGCCGCTCCCGCTGCCCGAGTCGGACGCGCCGCTGGTGCTCCCCGAGTCCGTCGTGCCGCTGGTGCTGCCCGAGTCGGTGGTGGTGGTCGTGGTGCTTCCAGAGCTCGCTCCGGCGTTGCCATTCGTCGAGGACGCGCCTGCGCCCGCGGCGCCGTTCGCGCCTGCGCCGCCCGCGGCATTGGTGCCCGCGCTGGAGTTGCCCTTCGTCGCAGAGTTGCTGCAGGCGCCGAGGAGCACGAGCAAAGCCAGCATCGCGTTCCGCGAAGACCGAGCCATGGATGCTCCCGTTTTGTCGAGGACCGGATTCCTCGAAAGCGAAAATGGTAGGTCGCCGGAGAACGAGGCGTCGAGTGTCAAACTCGTGTCCAAGAAACCAGTGCCCCAATGAGGCACTCGAATTCCTTCACGGAGAGTGAAGCGGTCTTAGCGCCACCCCTTTCAAGGTGACTTGATGAGTCCACTGCGCAGGACGCGGGCCGTGGCG
>JAFEBB010000071.1 GCA_018266075.1 Deltaproteobacteria bacterium
ACCTGGGCGATGCCTTGCGCCATCTGGATGCACGCGAGGGCGAGCTCGCGCACGCGCCACGGCGAATCGGGCAAGCGAATGACGTCGAATCGCGCGTCTAGCGCGCGGGCAGGCCGCGTGTCACCTGCCAAGTCCAACGGGGTGCTAGCCTCGAGATCGCCAACACTCGACCCGCCCGACGGAGCTTTGCTTCATGGCCGACTTGCTTCGGGGAGGAAGTCTCATCGACGAGGTGGCGATCCCATCGGCGATTCCAATTCTTCCTCTCGCGAATGCCGTCTTGTTTCCCGGAGGCGTCTTGCCCCTCGCATGCCGAGGCCCCGGGAGCATTGAGTTGGCAAAGGATGCCGTCCGCGACGACTTGCTCATTGGCATCGTCGCACACCGTCGCGCCGACGACGTGCAGGTGGGCCTCGCCGACCTTTTCCCCATGGGGACGATCGCGAGGATCACCAAGCTCTTCCGAATGCCTGACGACTCCTACTCCGTGGTCATCCAAGGTCTCGCCCGCTGTCGACTCGGCGAGCTCGTCGACTCTCCTCGCTACCTTCGAGCGCGAATCACTGCGACCCCGGATGAAGGTGAGCCTCCCTCCGCTGAAATGACCCATCACCTGCGTGAGGCGACGCTCGAACTGATTGCCCAGGTTCCCGAGATCCCCGTTGAGGCAAGCGAGCTGGTCGCCTCCATTGTCCATCCGGGACACCTGGCAGACCTCATCGCTGCCAACCTCAACGTGGCCATTCCCGAGAAATTTGCTGTCCTCAACGAGCTCTCATTGCAGCCACGAACGCTGCGTGTTCAGGCTCTCGTCGACGATGCGCTAGCGAAGCCGATCGTCCGAGCGGCGATCGGATCGGTGGAGGATAGGCCCCGCTGTCTGCGCCACCGACGTCTCACCCACTCCGTGTGCAGCCGTTGTGGGAAGTTCACCTGCGCTTCGTGCGTGCCAGGTCCAAACAAGGAGTCCCTTTGCCACGCGTGTCTTGAGCTGCAGCGCAAGCCGAGCGACTTGAAGACCGCGGGGTTCTTCGCGCGGGTGTGGAAGGCGATGCGAAACCAGTCCTGAAGCTGGAGCGAGCATGACCAACAACCCGCTGCGTCGTCCGAAGCCATCGCGCAAGGAGTCGCTGTACCGCGCCACGCTCTATTTCGCCGACGCGAATGGAAAAATCGCAGGCCAATTGGGTCACGCCATCGCGTTGGGCCGCGAGTACCTGTGGCTCACCGACGAGATCGCCATTCCACTATCGGCAATCAGGACCGCGGGAATCGTCGAGCATGGTGGATTTCCGAAGCGGCGCTCGTACCAACTCACATTCGAGAATCCGATTTCCCGGCGGTCGGAACAGATCAACCTGGTGAACCCGACCTTGATCGGCTTCTACCCGAGCACGCGACTGCTTCCGCTCCTCGAGAATGTAGAGCGAGCGCGCGCGAGCCTGGCGTCGAGTCCCGGAGCGAGCCCTGGCCAGGCAACCGAGAGGGCTCCAGTCTCAGCGCCGACGGGATGCGAAGTGTGCAATGCCACTCCCGCCTGGTACGTGGGCTACACGTACCTCGTGAGTTTCCTGGTCGTGTCCTATCGCGGCGCTGCCAAACGACGCGTGCACTGCAAGAAGCACAACCTCATCTACGGACTCGGCCACTACCTGCTGACCGCGCTCACGGGCTGGTTCGGGATCGGAATCTTCGGATATCCGTTCGTCGTCTGGGCCGCCGCTCGAAGTCTCACCCCAAGTCTGGGCCGTGCGACGTATGCCCTCGCAGGCGCGCCGATTGTGGTCGTTGGAGGGCTGATCGTTCACTGGCTGAGATAGCTTGACGGGCTCCTACTCCGCTCCAAGCCGCGCCACCAACATCATCATCTCCACCCTTTTCGTCACGCCCAGCTTGCTCCCAATCCGCTTCACGTGAACCTTCACCGTGTGCGGCGAGCATCCCCTCTCTTCCGCAATCTCCTTCGCGCTCATCCCGCGCACCCACAGCACGAACACCTCCGTCTCCGTCGCCGTGAGTCCCTTCACCTTCGCGAGCAGCCGCGCGGGCCCATCGCGATCTGGCTCGCCGTCGAGCTGAATCACCACGCGCAGCGGCGAATCGGGGAATCGGATGACGTCGAATCGCGGGTCGAGCGCGCCCGGCTGCGCGGACTCGCTGAAGCGCCGTCGGAGCTCGCACGAGAGCCGCTCGGGCGCGCCGCCGGCGTGCACATTGACCGCGAGCGGCCTCGAGTCCTGGCCGAGGAGCGCCGCCGGCCGGCCCAGGTGCGCGAGCACGCGGGTCATCGCCGCGATCCACGCCTCGGTGCGCGCGCCCTCGCGAGCCACGGCCCTGCCCCCGCGACGATCGGCGCTCGCGCGCCGCACCGGACCCCATGCCCGGCTTCACGAGGGGGACAGAGCAGCCGGTGTGCCAGGGGACAAACAGCCGGAATGACGGGGCTGGCGTCGAATGCAGCGGAGAGGGTGTCCGCGCGGCGATCGCGACGCGATCGCCACGCGGTCGCCCCCACCGCGCTTCACTTCAGCTAGCTTTGAATCTCTTGAGCGGCCCTATCGATGCCTGACGACGACCAGACGGACTACGCCGCGCTCGGGCTCTCGATTCAGCGTGCCATGGTTCGAGCCGCCGAGAAGCGCCGACCGAACTCCGGGCCCATCCGGATTCGCTGGGGCGATAAGGTTATCTGCACCGGAGATACCGTCTCCGTTCCAGAGCGGGGCCACCTTATTCTCGAGTTCCTCAAGGGTCTGGACTCTCCCCGACACGCGGTCGACCTGAAGATGACAGGCGGATGCGTCCTCAAAAATGGGACCGTCATCCCCGTGCTGCGGACCTGGTTCGATTCCCAGTACGAGCCCGTCGTCGAATACGACTACACCGCTCGAGACCGGGTCATCCATGTGTGGAATACCTCGGAGGTCCGGCTGACGAACGGATCCGTCCGAGCTGAGTATTGGACGGGCAACGCCGGGATGTGGATCGAGCCCATCTCTACCTTCGAGCGCATCTACCACTTCAGTCACGCCGACTCCCAGGCACCCGACTTCGAGTCTCTGGTGGTCAAGCTTTCGATCTTTGCTCGCGAGTAGCTTCGGCACTCGCGCTCACGAGCCTGAACCGTGACGAGCTCGGATTGGCCATTCGACCACGCGAAGAACGTCGGGTGCGTCACCACGCGCCAGGTGCTTCGGGAGAACGCGCCCATCACGGTGGTCATCCACTACTCCGACGATCACTCCTGGGCGTTCCTGGGCGGAGACGACTTCAAGGTCTCCGACGGGCTCCTGATCGCCATGTCCGAAGCCGCCGAGCTCGACCCAACCCTCTTCGAGGTGGCCGACCTGGAGCCGGGATGGACCGCTCAGCGAGACCATGTGTGTGGGTCGTGGACCCGAGAGTTCGCCCCGGAGATGTGAGCGGAGCTCCGATCTCCGGGCCCAAAGAAGAGAGCCGGCTGGATTCTCTCGAATCCCACCGGCCCGAAGCTTCACCTCAACTCATCTCAGCAGCTCGTCTGGCACCGGGTCTGCGCGCGCTGGCAGCGCTGGCGGCAATCCGGGTCCATGAAGCTCGGGGCGCACGCGTTCTCGCACACGTGCCGCTCGACGGCGCAGGTGTTGGCGCACGAGCCCGACTTCTCCGAGCTCTTCGTCGGGCCGCCCACGGTCGCGTGGCCGTAGGGGATGTACGAGATGCCGTCGCAGCGGCGGATGTCGGGGCTGTCCTCGGAGCCGAAGTTCCACATCACGCCGCGCATCTTCGAATCGCAGCTCGGGGCCTTGAGCTCATCGGCGAGGGCAACTCCGCTACCAAAACCAACGACGGCGAACAGGGCGATCAGGGCGTTGCGCATGGCGTTCTCCGGGGGACTTCGAGTGTGTGCATCGCCCGATCGCCGCGCGATCACCCCTGTCCGCGGCGCGATCGCGTCGGGTCGCGGCCACTTCGTTGATGGCGCCTCGCCGAGGCCCTGCGGAACCACCGCGTCCAGCAGATCCCGGGCTATGTTCCCGTCGAGGGTCCAAGCGCACGTGAACCGCTCACTCGCCTGCTGCTTCTCCGCGCTCGCGCTCGCCGGATGCTTTCGTGCGAGCTCCGGAGGTGCCTCCTCGACCGCCTCGGGCTCGGGGACCACCGTCGGCAGCGGCTCCACGGCCAGCAGCGGTTCGTCGAGGACGGCCTCGACGGGCACGAGCAGCTCGAGCGCTTCATCCTCCGGCACTTCGAGCTCAGCCACCTCGAGCTCGAGCTCTGCGTCGTCATCAAGCTCGGCGTCATCGTCCAGCTCTTCCTCCTCGAGCTCGTCCTCGAGCACAGGCTCCTCGAGCGGCAGCACCGGCGGCCTCTGCCCGCCCGTCTTCGAGGGCCTCGATGCGGGCTATGTCCTCCTGAGTGAACCGTGGGCCCTCGCCCTTGCCGATGTGAACCGCGACGGCATCCCCGACGTGCTGGCCCTGGAGCCGAATGCACAGCTCCTCGAGCTCTATCTGGGAAACGGAGACGGCGGCTTTCGGGGAATTGGCTCCGGCAGGGCTTTCTCGAGCTCCACGTGGATTCGCGCATGGGCGCTCGCGGTCGCAGACTTCGACGGAGATGGTTGGCTCGACGTCGCGGTGTCAGGAGACGACACCGCCTACGCAGTCCTGATGGGTGCAGGAGACGGGGGCTTCAAGCCCGAAGTCGTGACTGCACTTTCGCACTCGGACTTCATCAAAGACATCGCCACGGCCGACATGAATCAGGACGGGAATCCCGACCTGATCCTGGCCATTCAGACTCCGGATGGCGGCATCATTTCCGTCTTGAACGGCTTCGGTGACGGCGGGTTCTCCGACGGAACGGACCTCTCGGCTGGCTCCAGTGCGTGGGCGCTGGCGGTGCAGGACCTCAACGGCGACGGCTGGCCGGACATCCTGCTGGCCGGCGACGGCGTCACGGCGTTCCTCAATCTGGGCGACGGCGGCTTCAGCGCCAACCACCTCGCCGCCGGCCCATATCCGACGGCCATGACGGTCGCAGACTTGAACTCCGACGGCGCGCTCGACCTCGTTGTGACGGAGCAGAGCGCCAACACCATGGGTGTGCTCTACGGTGATGGAGCCGGCGGATTCCTCCCGGAGCTGACCTGGAACGTGCCGCGCGTCGGACGAGCGGTGAGGGTGGCGGACTTCAACGGCGACGGCCAGCTCGACATCGCCGCTGGGTTGTCATCGGCGCCGGCTGGCGTGGCCTTCCTCCTCGGGCTTGGCGACGGAGGATTCGCCTCCCCGTACGACCTGAATGGTCCCGGCGCGCCGATGTCGATGACCACCGCAGACATGAACGGCGATGGCCTGGCCGATCTGATTGTTGGCTTGAACGGGGCGTTTGGTGGGCTGGACCTCAGGGTCCTCACCAACTCGTCCGCGTGTGCTGCGCCGTAGGACGTCGCCCAGACTCGTCGGCGTTGAAGCCGCTTGCGGCCGCGTCGTGTCGGTTGCGGAGCAGCGCGACACCTGCGCTTGTTGGGTGAAGACCGACCCGAAAGCCGCCGCTCGCAGCCTCTGGACCGACCGTGCCTCGAACGGTACTGGCAAGCTGCGGAAGAGCTCCGCCTACCCACGTGCCAGCGTGATGACGAGTGCGGGGTCGCAAGCCCTGGTCGATTGAAACGAAGCGCCTCGAACACCACGCGCGCCATTCGCAGCGACAAGAACGACGCCACAACCGATTGGGCCCACGCCCCAAACCGCACCTCAACCGGTCGTGGCTGGACACTGAACGTTCGAACAGCGCAAGGTCGTGGCATGCGAACGACCCTTCATTTGCGCTGTTTCCGAAGCACGCCCACCGCTCCACTGACCTGGTCCGCGTGGCGGCTGGGCGACTTGCGAACCGCCACCGTCATCGAGGGCAGCACGCCCGAGGACTGCGTGGCGCGCGCGGCGGCCGAGCTCTACGCTGAGCTCGCGTGTCAGCTCGGCCAGCACCGATCGATCGGCGCGCTGCCCCGGAGCGGCGTGAGCTGGGAGATCGTGTTCGACGGCGCGGATGGCGTGGCCGAACCGCCGGCCGGCTTCGTCCCCGGGCAACCTGCCCCGCTCCAGTTCTGACGGTGCGCACGTGCGGATCGTCGTCTTCGTCTCGCAGGAGGAGAGCCGGCGCCCGACGCAGCGAGGCGCCTTCCGCGCGTCGCGATGGATCGAGAGCGGCAAGCGGCTCGATGAGGTTCGCGACCGAGATCCGAAGCAAGCGGTTCGGCAGCTTATGATTCAGTTCTTCGAGCAGCTCGTGGCGCACGCGCGCGCGAATCCCAAGTGGGAGCCGCCGAAGAAGCTCGAGTTCGTGATCGTGGATGGCGAGGCGTCGCGGTACGGGCGAAGAGGCTGAGGCCATCGCTTCCCGCATTCAGTGGCACTATCCCGCCATGGCTGCCGATGTGTACCGCTGTCCGAGCTGCTACCTGAAGCTCTCGCGCACCGACTTTCAGTGCCCGCGCTGCGAGCTCATCCTCGAGGGCCGGTTCGGTGATCCCGCGCCCGCGCCGAAAGAGGTGAGCATCGTCCGGGCGATCATGGAGCGGCCGCAGGGAACAGTGAGCCGCAAGCGGCCCCTGCCTCCCTCCGAGCCCATCACCGATCCCGACCTCGCAGCCAAGACCATGGAGTACACGATTCCCCGGCCGCTGAACGAGGTCCTCCCTCGCGTGGTGGTCGGGCTCACGGTGAATGCGCTCTCGCTGACTCCGTTCGAAGCCTTCGTGGTCTCCAACATCGACGGCAAGACGCCGGGCCATCAGCTCAAGGCCCTGCTCGATCTCTCCGAGGTGGAATTGCAGGCCGTGCTGCGGTCGCTGGAGACCCGCGGCGCGATCGCGCTGGAGCCCGTGCCACAGCGACCGGTGAGCGCGGCCAAGAACGTGAAGGCGAAGCCGCCACCTCCGCCGCCGCAGACCCAGCCGAAGGTGAAGTTGATGCCCGTGGCGTCCATGCCCGCGGCGCCGCCGGAGCGTCCGTCCCCGACTTCGCGCGCGAAGGGCAAGCCAGGCCTCGAGCTGCCCGCGCCTGCGTCGGTGAGCGACGGCGCGCCCATGCCGAAGCAGTCCGACGCGCGGATCAAGCTTGGCGAAGGCGTGGCGCGCAACAAGAAGGTGCTCGACGCGCTCAAGCATGTGCGCAAATCGACCGCCCCATCCGAGCCGCGCCCCGAGTCGGCGCCGCAGAGCGCCACGGACATCGCCGCGGAGGGCGCGCTCCAGGTGGCGATTCGCATGGAGCAGGACGGCCGCATGGACGAGGCCATCCGCTATCTCGAGCGAAGCATCGCGCACAGCCCGGACGCGGCGCCGCTGCTCAATCGCCTGGCGATCGTCCTCGTGCGCGACCGGCGGGACTTCCGCGAATCCGAGCGACTCCTGCGCCGCGCGCTCTAGCTCGCCCCGGAACACGAGGTGTACAAGAAGAACCTGGTGATGGTGCTCGCGCAGGCGGCGCGCGAGCTCACGGGCAGGCACAAGCGGCGCTGAAGCAGAAGCGATCATCCCCGCTTCCAACCGAGCGTCTTTCCGTTCCACCCGCGCGGCAGAAGCGAACGCCGCGAGCGCGCACCTGCCGATGACGCGTTCAAGCGGACCGCAGCCCACGAACAGCCTGTCAACCGAAGGCGGTTGCAAAGCCTGGCGGACTCTGGCTTACCTGAGGAAACACCGAACCTGGTAAACCGCGATGCCGTCGATTGCTTCGTCTGCCCGAATCCTGCCCACGCTGGCCGCCGCGCTGCTCCTCGCGAGCTCGGCGGACTGCGCCAAGAGCGTCTCGGAAACTGGCCCTTCCTCGGGCTCCACGGCCGCCGGCGCGACCGCCACGGGTACCACGGGCGCCACGGGCAGCAGCTCGGTGGGCAGCATCGCCAGCAGCGGCAGCTCCAGCGCGAGCAACTCCACGGCCTCTACCGCCACCGCGAGCAGCGGCAGCAGCTCGGCCACGGGCAGTACCGGCGCCGGATCCACCGGCGGCTCCACCTCGAGCACCAGTGGCTCCACCTCGGGCGTCAGCTGCGCCGGCGGGACCACGCTCTGTGGCGGCGAGTGCGTGCAGGTCTCGGTGGATCCGAGCAACTGCGGCACGTGCGGTCACGCCTGCGCGGCGGGCGAGGTCTGCTCCGCAGGGAGCTGCGCCGTCTCGTGTGGCGGCGGGACGACCCAGTGCGGACAGCTCTGCGTGCAGCTGGACAGCGACCCGAACCACTGCGGCGCGTGCGGCCATGCCTGCGCGTCGGGCGAGGCTTGCGTGGCCGGCGCGTGCGCGCTGGCTTGCAACGGCACCGCGTGCAACGGCCAGTGCGTCGACGTCGACGTCGACCCGAACAACTGCGGCAGCTGCAGCCACGCCTGCCTGGTGGGGCAGATCTGCTCGGCGGGCACGTGCGTCACGCCCTGCGGCCCGGGCACCCAGGCCTGCAATGGCACCTGCACCGACACCTCCCTCGACCCCGCGAACTGCGGGACCTGTGGCCACGCCTGCGACCCGGGTCTGGTCTGCTCCGCCGGGCTGTGCGTGCTCACCTGCGGCCCCGGGACGCAGCAGTGCGGCCAGACCTGCGTCGAAACCTCGGTGGATCCCTCGAACTGCGGCGGCTGTGGCACCGCCTGTCCGTCCAACCAGGTCTGCACCGGCGGCCACTGCTCGTCGTGTCCGCCCAGCTTGACGTCCTGCAACGGCCAGTGCGTGGACCTCACGAGTGACGTGAACGACTGCGGGAGCTGCAGTCACGCATGCCCCTACAGCGGTCTGGGGACGCCCGTCTGCACCCAGGGCCTGTGCTCGACGCAGTGCTACTCGGGCTACGGCGCGTGCACGGGAGGCGGCTACTGCAACACGAACCTCCAAACCGACCCGAACAACTGCGGGGCCTGTGGCACGGCCTGCACGGACGGCGGGTTCTGCAGCAGCGGCCACTGCACCGCCTGCGCCACGGGTCTCACCTACTGCAGCTACAGCTGCACCAATCTTCAGACCGACAACTTCAACTGCGGCAGCTGCAACCACTACTGCTCGGGCAGCCGGCCCAACACGCAGGGCTCGTGCGTGGCGGGGACGTGCACGAACACCTGCTACACGGGCTACGTGGACTGCAACGGCGACCCCAGCGACGGCTGCGAAGTGAACGTGAACAATGATCCCGCGAACTGTGGCACGTGCGGCACGGTGTGCGGCTCGGGGCAGAACTGCGTGTCGGGCCAGTGCCGGAACTGCCCCACGGGCCAGAGCGTCTGCAACAACCAGTGCGTGGACCTGACCGCCAGCACCTCCAACTGTGGCGCGTGCGGCGTCTCGTGCGCGTACTCCGAACCGAATGGCAGCACGGCATGCGTGGCCGGGACTTGCACGCTGGTATGCCAGGCTGGCTACTTCGACTGCGACCACAACCCGCTCAACGGCTGCGAGACCGCTGCCGGCCGCAACAACTGTGGCGCCTGCGGGACGGTGTGCACGCCAGACGAGTTCTGCGTGAAGTCGCAGCTGTGCTCGACCTGCGCGCCGGTGGACCTGGGCAGCACCGTTCCCCAATCCGTGACCGGAACCACCGTGGCCAAGCCGGACTTGTTCAGCGCGTCCTGCGGCTACGGGAACGCGCCGGACGCCTACTACTCCTTCACCGCACCTTCGAGCGCCACCTTCAACTTCGACACCACGGGCTCGCTGTTCAGCGCGGCCCTCGAGGTGCGCAAGGGCACCTGCGACGGCCAGCGTCTGAGCTGCAACCTGGGCTACACCACGGCTGCCCGGGTCTCGGTCGCCCTCACCCAGGGCGAGACGGTGGTGGTCATCATCGACGGGTACAACGGAAGCCAGGGCACCTACGTCCTGAACGTGAGCCAGTAGCGCCCTGCGCACGGGCGTACCGTCGCCGACGTCCGCAGGGTTCGGCGAATTGCACCAATCGGCCATGTGGTGGCACCGCGCGGCCTCGCCCTCAGCGGCTACGGGACGAAGCTCTACTTCCCAGATGGACGCACGCTTCGGATCTTGAACTTCGAGAGCGCGTCTTGGGAACGTTCTTCCCGGACGGGAACGCCGGCTGGGAGCGAGATCCTTGTGCACGGTCGCAACCGTCGTGATCCGATGGATTCGGGTCTACGGCGACGACGCCTCAAAGTGGCTGAATCCATAATTCCCCTCCGGGCCCTCGTTGAATCCGAATCCCGGATTGCCGCTGGGGAACGCGTTGGTCGTATCGGTGTACTGATAGATCTGGTTGCCATTGATGAACATGGTGATCACGTTGCCTCGAATCGTGGCAGCAACCGTGTCACCCGGCCCAATCGTGTAGGACGGATCGGACGCGTTCACGAACTCCGTGTAGGGGCTGCCAGAGCTCGGATCGTTCCAGGTGACGATGAGGATGTAGTTGTGATTGTAGCCCCAGGTAATTTCATAACCCTGACCGGTCGCGGGATCGGTGCGCAGGTGGAGCTCCACTTCTTCATAGCCATTGGCGTCGGGCGGAATGTTCGCGACGACGGCCGATGCGCTCTGGTCTGCGCCCCAGGTGCCGGTGAGGACCGCCAGCGCGTCGCCAACGTCATTTGCGGCATTCGGTGATTGGGCAAGTCCTGGCGACGTGACGGCCACGGGCGCCGCCGGCTTGCAGCCGCAGCCTCCGAGCTCCAACGACCAATTCACGCCGGGACTCCCCACCGTCACGAATTGACCGCCCTGTGAAATCGGATTCTCGACGGTCGTGAAGTCTGTCGAGAAGGACTGGCCGCCGCTGCTGCCACTGCCGCTGGTCCCCGTGCTCGATGCACCGCTGCTGCCGCTGCTCGCGGAGCTGCTCGAGCTGCTCGTGCTGGACGCCGTGCTACTGCTGGAGCTGCTGCTCGTGGCACTGCCACTGCTGGAGCTTGTCCCGCTGGAGCCGGCGGCGCTGCTCGCGCCGCTGCCGACCGATCCGGTCGAGCCATCGGCGCTGGTGGAGGAGCTCGTCGCGGACGAGCTCGACGTGGAAGAGCTCCCGCTGCAGCCGGTGGCGATGACCGCGAACAGCGCCAGCCGAGACACGCCGACGAAGACCCTTCGCATGGTTGGTCCCCTCGAGGAATCACGACACCGATGCCGCTGAACCATAAACCGGGCAGCTCCGCGCGGGGGACGGTGGCAGCGCGGAGATCAAGCGTCGCTCGCCAAGACGTCGAGCGCACATCCGAGCACCCGCTCGCCCCCGCGGCCTTGACGATGTCGCGGCGCTCGCCGAGTGGGCCCGCTAGGTAATTCTCGGTCGTCGCCTTTCCTCCCTGTCAGGCCGGCCGGCGCCTCCGCTTTCCCTGGGCGGGGGCGTCCTTTTGTCACCCGCTTCTACTGGAAGATCCCCACGCACGGCGCGCCGCCGCAGGTCTGGTCCACGGTCCCGGTGCTGAAGAAGTCGATCTCCTGCTGAATCGACTCCGGCTGGATCCGCAGCTGGTCGTGCGGATCACCGCAGAGCGCGCCGGCATCGGGCGCGCAGAGGTCAACGGGCGGCGTGTTCGTGTCCGGCGCCGGCAGCAAGCCGAAGTTCCACTCCACGATGGCCGAGCCGTTGATCGGCCCCGGGTCGTCGGGCACGCCGTAGATCTCGCGGTTCACCGGCGACAGGTTCTTCGCCCCGATCGTGCGCGCAATCAACTCCGCGCCGAGCGGCGTCACTTGATAGTCGCCGAGCGCCGCGTGGATGAGCACCTGGTGCCCGGGCGTGTTGGGCAAGTTGTTATCCACAATGTACGGCGCATAGCCGTCGGGCTCGGTGCGATCCCAGTCCATCTGGAACATCGCCAGCAGCAGCTGGATGTCGCGGCTCGTGCCCATCACGTTTTGGAGCAAGTTGAAGAAGTCGGAGAAGTCCGCGCTCCGGTTGAGCAGCAAGTCGTACGGCATGCCCGGCTCGCCGAGCACGCCGCGCGTCACGTCGGTGCTCACCGCCATGTACGTCGTGCCAAAGATGCCGCCCTGGCTGTCGCCTCGATACAGATGCGTGCTGGCGTCGATCGTCGGGTTCCCGTTGAAGAACGTGGCCGGATCCTGGGCCAGGCTATTCATGAGCCGCATCGAGAGCAGCTCGTTGAGGATGCCCTGGTGCTGCCGGCCGATGTCGGCCTTGAACTTCGTCGGGTCGCCCGCCAGTGCGCCCAGGACGGTGTTCAAATCGTCGGAGGCCATACCCACCAGATCCACGGAGACGCTCGCGTAGTCGCCCTGGTCGTCGATGGTGGCGAGATAGCCGTTCTGACCCTCGGTCTTCGATCCGAGCAAGCCGTGGCCGTTCTGCAGTGGCGTGGCCGGACCCGCGTCGCCGGTGGCGGAGACAGGGATCTGCACCTCGAACTCGTACTGGGCGACGCCATTCTGAAGCACCCCGCCGTCGGCGCCGAAGTTGATATCGCCGCCCGGGTTCGGCGTGGTGAGGTACAGCGGGACAGTCATGAGTCCAAAGAGCCGCCGCCAGATGTGCGGATTCGGGTTGTCCTGCGAGCAGTGGCCCGAGCCGATTTCCTGAGGATTGAGCGCGCTGGTTTGCGTCGCGTTCACGGGGCCGGTGTTGAGGTTGTTGCACGAGGCCGGGTCGTTGAAGGGCGCGCCGCCGTCGGTCGGCGTCAGCAACGGCAGCGACGGGAAGAGTGTGTAGCTCGGGCCCGCCTGGCCCACTTGCGCGAGCGCGTCGTCGCGCATCTGCAGGAACCAGCGCGTGTTGTTCTCGCGGCTCGCGGTCGAGAAGTCCCACGCGAGCTGCAGGTCACTGGTGGTGATGCCGGCGTCGCTGAGCTTCGAGAAGATGTCCGCGTAGAGCGTGCGACGAAGATCCACGCTCGGCTCACACGAAGCCGTTCCGTCGCGCAGCGCCTGGAATGCGGGCGTGGGCGCGAGGTCGTTGCCACTTGCATCTTTCACATGGCGGATGGCGACGATGTACCGGTGCCCGTCGAGCAAGCGCATGGCCGGACGAATGATGAAGGTGCGATCGGTGTCCGCATCGTTGGGGAGCTCCATGTCGAGCTCCGCCCAATGCGGCACGAGCGTGCCGCTCTCGGCATCGAGGAGGATGGTCGGCGACGCGGTGGTGACCGAGTCGGCCAGCGTGTGCTGCGTGGGCAAGCCGGTGATCGTCGCGCCCGGGAGATGCGTGAGGATCGACATGCCCGGCGAGAAGCCGTCCTGGTCCGACACCAGCGACGTCTTCACGTGCGCCTGGAGGTTCTTCATGTACGGCATGGCGTCGCTCGGCACCTGCACGCGCTTGCCCGTGACCGCGCTCGCGTCGTCCACCAGGTACACGTTCGAAGGGAATGGATAGCCGCACTGCGTGGGCACGATGGGATCGCACGCGCCCTGCAGCAGCGGGACAGCATCGGGCGGCGGCGTGGGCGGCGTCGAGCAGCCCGAAGATCCCGAAGAGCCCGTGCTGCTGCTCGAGGAGCTGCTCGACGTTCCGGTCGACGTCGAGCCGGAGCTCGAGCCGCTGCCGCCGCTGGAGCTTCCCGCCGTGCTGGCGCTCGTGCCCGAGGAGCCGCCCGTGGCCGTGGACGACGTACTCGAGGTCGAAGAGGACGAGCCGGTCTTGCTCGAGCTGCAAGCGACGGAAAGCAGCGCGGCGAGCGAAAGCGACAGCAGGTGCGAGGTTCGTGCGTTCATGGCGACGCACCCTAGTGCGATGCAGCGCGGACGTCGATAGCGCGCAGCGTCACTCTTCCTTCGCCACGATCTCTTGCTCGTGCGTGAAGGGCATCGACGTGGCGCGATTCCCAATCCATGAGCACGTCAAGCCAAGATCTTCGTGAGCTGAACCATCTCATTCTCATGGAGGGTAATCGTATAGCGGTGCCTGCCGAAGAGCCGGATCAACTTCGAGTGATTCTCGGCCGTGTTCTAGATGATCTTCGGCATCTTCATTTCGCGAAACCATCGCTCGACATGTTCAAGGAACAAGGTCGCGACGCCCTGGTTCCGCATGCGCGGCTCCACGAAGACGGTCGAGAGATATCCAAAAGCGTGACCGGCCTCCGCGGGATCAATTCGGGCGATGGCGTGCCCGACGATCTTCCGAGAAGGCTCTTCGGCGAGAAACACGCGCCCGTTCGTGTTCTCGGGGTCGAGGTGCCAGCGAACGCGCTGCACCAGCCAGTCCATCGAGTACATGGTTGTGCCGCGCTCGACCCCAAGGACTTTGACCATCGTCTCGCGCATCCGTGAGGCGACAAGTTCCACTTCTTCAGACGATCCGCGATCGATCTCGCGAATTCGAATCGGAACGGGGACGCCGGCGGGCACCGGCACCATTACGATGGGCGGTGACGACATGATCAGCCGCGGCACCACAATCGCAACAACGACCGCGACAAGGCCCACCACCAACCCGATGACGCTTCACGTGTTCACGCGCGCAAGCTACGTGAAGCGCGACAGCCGCGCCATCCATCAGCCCACGGGCTCCGCGAACAACGAGAACGATGGCGCGCCATCCGGCAGCACCTCGCTGAAGATGGTGAGCACCGCCTGGCCACCGTCCGCGTCGATGTACACGAACCGCGTGGCGCGACGATTGCCGGGGAGAATTTGCGTGTCGCGGGCGAGCACCTGGGGCGCGGGCTGCTGGCGCACCAGCTGTCGGATGAAGTCGACAGGCCCGACGACGCGCAGCTCCGCCTCGAGCTCCGCTTGACGATCCAGCAGGTCCGCCACGTTCACGGACATCCACCGCCTCGCTCCCCGCCCTGGACATGACCCGGCTGGGCTCGAGGCGTTCACACTTTCGTCATCGCGGATTTCCAGCTCGTCAGAACCGCTCTTTGTCGTTCTGCGGCGCGGCCGGCCACGCCTGCGACGCCTGGCCGTTGATCGTCGTTCCGCCGTACGCGAACGAAGGCACCATGCCCAGCATGTCCGTCGGGAACGGCAGGTTCGGCGTGGTGGCCTTGTCCATCTCCGCCACGTGCGCCGGCGTGAGCTTCACATCGAGCGCGCCGAGGTTGTCGTCGAGCTGCTCCAGCGTCCGTGCGCCGATGATCGTCGACGCCACGCCCGGCCGCCCCTGCACCCACGCCAGCGCCACCCGCGGGACGGTCGTGTTCAGCTCCTTCGCGATGCGCTCCATGATGTCGAGCAAATCGAACGTGCGATCGTCGAGGAAGTTGGTCACGCGCGCGCCGCGGCCCGCCTCGTGCTTGCCCTTGTCGGCGCGCTTGTACTTGCCGGAGAGCGCGCCGCCACGCAGCGGCCCCCAGGGCGTGATGCCCAGGCCGAGCTCCAGCGCCATGGGCACCAGCTCGCCCTCCACGGTGCGCTGCAGCAGTGAATATTCAATTTGCAATGCCACCAGCGGCGCCCAGCCACGGAGCTTTGCGAGCGTCTGCGCCTCGGCGCACTTCCACGCGGGCGTGTCGCTGAAGCCGATGTAGCGGACCTTGCCCTGCTCCACGAGCGTGTCGAGCGCGCGCATCGACTCGTCGATGGGCGTGGTCTTGTCCCAGGCGTGCATCCAGTAGAGATCGATGTAGTCGGTGCGCAGGCGGCGCAGCGACTCTTCACACTGCGCGATGATCGCCTTACGGCTCGAGCCGCCGCCGTTCGGATCGCCCAGAAACATATTTGTTACGAACTTCGTCGCCAGCACGACACGGTCGCGCTTCTTGCGATCGTGGCAGAGGTGCTCGCCAAGGATCACCTCGGAGTGGCCCTTGGTGTAGCCGTTCGCGGTGTCGATGAAGTTGCCGCCCCGCTCGAGGAAGCGGTCGATGATGCGCTTGGCATCGGCCGGCTCGGAGCCCCAGCCCCATTCCTTTCCGAAGGTCATCGCTCCGAGACAGAAGGGGCTGACGCGGAGACCGGAGTGGCCGAGGGTGACGTAGTGGTTGAGGGGCATGGTGGGCGTATGAGTACGCGGTGCGGCCAGCAGGTGCACCCGATTTCTGCGAGAGCCGCCCTTGTGCAAACACACTCGGACGCGGCCGCGTGTTCCACAGGCCACTCCACTCCAATCGACTGAGCGCGCCCGGGTAGTCGCCGCTGACACGCTCGGCTGGACCGCTTCCAGCGCGTCGACGCTCGACCCCTCCCTCACCCAGTGAGGCGCCGGAGCCACCGCACCACGACGCGAGGACCCGGGGTGGGGGCGAGGTGCGTCGCTTCAATCGTCTAAACCGCGCGAATACTGATTACGGATTATCGAGAACAGATCTCTCAAGAGGAGGACCACCATGAAGAAACAAGTTGCCGCGGTCGTCGGCGCGCTGCTCCTCGGCGGCACGGCATTCGCACAAGCAGGGAGCGGAGCGGGCGGAGCGTCGGGCGCTGGAGGGAGCGGCATGGGAAGTGGCGTCTCCGGCTCGTCCACGAGCCAAAGCGGCAGCTCGAGCACTGATGTGGGCACCTCGCAATCAGGCAACTCGACGAACACTACGCCCGGAACGAGCACCACGCCTGGAACGAGCACCACGCCTGGAACGAACCCCACACCGGGAACGGAGCCCCTGCCGAACGAGACCGAACCCGTGACGCCTGGAAGCAACACGAACACAGGGACGTATCAACAACCCGGCACGTATCAACAGCCCGGCACGAACCCGAGCGGCTCCCAGAAGAACTGCATCGGCGGCGATTGCACCGGCACCTACGGCACGCAACCGTCCACGAGCGGCAGCGGCAGCAACTCCAGCATGACGCCCGGCACCTCGGGCAACGGCACCGGAACCAACCCCGGCTCGCCGTAGCTCGAGATCAACAGTATCGAAGCTCGCAGGCGGCGATTCCTCGCCGCCTGCAGTTCAGAGCGGGAGATCGTTCGCGTAGTAGTCGAGCCCGAGGTGCGTGAGCGGCTCCTCGCCGGCGATCACCCGGAGCGTGTTCTTGAGCTTCGCGAGCTGGATGAAGAGATCGTGCTCCGGCTGCAGGCCCTGCTGCGCCACCGGACTCTTGAAATAGAAGCTCAGCCACTCCTGAATGCCACGCCAGCCGAGGTTGTGCGCGAGATCCATGAACAGCGCCAGGTCGAGCACCAGCGGCGCCGCGAGGATCGAGTCGCGACAGAGGAAGTTGAGCTTGATCTGCATCGGGTAACCGAGCCACCCGAACAGATCGATGTTGTCCCAGCCCTCCTTCTCGTCACCGCGCGGCGGATAGTAGTGAATGGCCACCTTGTGACTGACGTTTGAATACAGGTCCGGGAAGTGCTCAGGTTGAAGGATCGAGTCGAGCACGCTGGTCTTGGTGACTTCCTTCGAGCGGAATGCCTCGGGGTCGTCGAGCACGGCGCCGTCGCGGTTGCCGAGGATGTTGGTGCTGAACCAGCCCGAGACGCCGAGCATCCGCGCCTTCAGCGCCGGCGCGATCACCGTCTTCATCATCGTCTGGCCGCTCTTCAGATCGCGTCCGGCCACGGGCACGCCCAGCTCACGCGCGAGCTCCTGGAAGGCGAGCGTCTCGACGGATCGGTTCGGCGTGGCATTGATGAACGGCACGCGCTCTCGGAGGGCCGCGTAGGCGTAGAGCATGGTGGGCGTGATCGCCTCATCGTCAGCGTCGAGCGCGGCCTCGAGCGCGTGCAGGTCGCGACAGAAGTGCGGCTCGAGTCGATAGGTCTCCGTCGAAGCGGTGAAGATCATCACCGCGCGGCTCGCGCCCAGCTCGTATTTGAAATCACGAATGTCCTGCTGCAACTGATGAATCCGCGCCCGATGCGTGCCGTGCATCATCACGTGATTCGCCTGAATCCGACGGACGCTGTCCGGATCGTGCACACCAGGCCGGGGCACCACGCGCCCAAGCGCTCCCGCAACGGCGTCGACGTGATCGCGCGTGAGCACGCCCGAGCGTCGAGCCACCTGTTCTGCATTTTCGTCGACGATGTCCCAAGCGCCGAAGACGAGCTCCTCGAGCCGCGCCAGGGGCACGAGCTCGCGAATCGGAACGACGCGATGCTCCGTGCGCTTGCCCATGCGCGCCGTCCCGAGCTGCGTCAGCGAGCCGATGGGCCTCGCCAGGCCACCCTTGATCAGCTCAACGCCCGCGATGAACGTCGATGCGACGGCTCCCAGGCCTGGGAGCAGCACGGCGAGCTTGCCGCCCGCCGGCGGGACCTCGCGCGAAGTGTGAAACATCGGCTCACCTACCGTTCAAGGTTGATCCACCCGTCCGCTGATCAATTTGCGAGTCACGGGCCCGTCACGCATCGGCCCCGGGACCGGGGTCAGCAGCGATGGGACGCGCGACCGTGGACCGCTGGACGCTCGAGCTGTGTCATTCTGGAGAGACCCAGACGTCGTGAGGTGCCCTTGAGAGCGCTCCCGTTCGCGGTCCTGTCGTCGGTCGTATTCCTCGCCGCGTGCAGCGGCTCGAGCTCGAGTGGCTCCGGCAATTCCACGGGCGCAAGCGGAAGTGGCTCGTCACACGGCGCCACGACGTCGGGGGCATCGACCAGTGGTGCGGGCTCGACCGGCACGTCCACCACCGGAAGCACCAGCGCGACGGCGTCCACCAGCGGCGGCTCGAGCCACGGCAGCACCAGCGGCACGACCACGAGCACGTCGACGGGCTCGAGCACGGGCTCGACCACTTCGAGCACGAGCACCGGCGGCACCTACGCGCTCCCGGCCGACCGCGCCACGAGCTGGAACCTCGCCGGCATGCTCAGCCAGGGCGGAATCCCTTCGGGGAACTGGCAAGTGTGCAATGCGACGCCGCTCACGCCGCTCGGCAACGGCGCCGACGACTCCACTCAAATCAACAACACCATCGACGGCTGCGCAGCGGGCACCGTGGTCCAGCTCGGGGCGGGCACGTTCATCGTGGGAACGGGCAACTACATCGCCCTCTCCAAGCCGGTGGTCCTCCGCGGCGCGGGCGCGGGCGTGACCATCCTCAACAAGCCCGACAATCAGCCCACGACGTCGAGCAACAACGTGAACGGCAACGCGGCCGACGCCAACCCCATCGCCATCCTCGGCGCTGGCCGCTGGGTGGGCCCCGACGGCGACGGCCGCTGCAGCGGACTGACCGCGTACGACACCACCTATATGCAATTGCTCTCGTCGGACGGCGTGAAGGGCTCGATGACGGTCACCGTCGCGGACGGCTCCATCTTCTCAGCGGGCCAGTTCGTGCTGCTCGACGAGAACTCGGGCGCGAGCTGGCAGCCCGACGTCTCCGGCATCTCCACGCAGATCTGGGCCTCGCCGAGCTACGACGTGGCCTGGCAAGTGCACAACCCGTCGAGCATCGTCGATGACCCGGTCGCGACCGCCGTGACGCCCACTGCCGCCAACAACTATTCGCTCAGCGGCGACGGCCAGGACGCGGCCTGCTGGTTCTCGCGCCAGGACCGGCCACACAATGAAATAAAAGAGATCGCGAGCGTGAGCGGGAACACCGTCACCTTCACCTCGCCGCTGCACCGCGACTACCACACCAGCCAGTACGCAGAGCTCACCACCTTCACCGGTGGAAACGCGCTCATCAAGCACGTGGGCATCGAGAACCTCACCGCCCAGGGCGGCGGCGACGGCGCCATCCGCTTCCAGAACGCTGCCTACGCGTGGGCGAAGAACATCGAGGTGCTGCAGTGGTACGGCGAGGGCGTGTCCTTCGGCGACTCGTTCCGCGTCGAGCTGCGCGACTCGTACATCCACGACGCCTCGTGGGCCGAGCCCGGCGGCGCGGGCTACGCCATCAGCTTCTCCAACGGCTCGTCCGAAGTGCTCATCGAGAACAGCATCTCGATCCGCGCGAACAAGGTGATGGTCGCGCGCTCGTCGGGATCAGGATCGGTCGTGGCTTATAACTATATGGACGACGGGTACATCGCGACGTCCGAGAACTGGGAAGAGTGCGGCATCAATGGCTCGCACATGGTCGGTTCGCACCACATGCTCTTCGAGGGCAACCTGAGCTTCAACATGGACAGCGACTCCACCCACGGGAACTCGACGTACCACACGTTCTTCCGCAACTGGACGACCACCGTCCGCGCGCCCTTCAACAGTGACTACACGGGCAACGCCATCGACGACGTGGGCTCGCAGAACGGCCCGAAGCGGGCCGCGGGCGCGCTCCGCTACTCATACTGGATGAGCTATGTGGGCAACGTGCTGGGCAAGGAAGGCGTCACCACTGCGGCCAACGGCTACGTGGAGGACCTGAGCTTCACCGGCGGCGATACCGGCGGCATCTGGTTCCTCGGCTGGAACGACGTGGACCCGTACACGGTGGACACGCAGGTGGCTGCGACCGCGATTCGCGACGGCAACTGGGACTGGCTGCAGAACCAGCAAACCTGGCTGACGGGCGCGTCGGCGCCGCTTCCGGATTCGCTCTACCTGTCGGGCAAGCCGGCGTTCTTTGGAAGCAACCCGTGGCCGTGGGTCGATCCCACGACCGGACAGACCTATACACTTCCGGCGCAGGCGCGCTACGCGAACGGGACGCCGAACCTGGTTCAGTAGGCCTGCACCAGAATCTTCGACGGCCTGGATCGCGCGTTGGTCGTGGCAGGATTCGACATGCGTCGAGAGCGAACGAGGAAGTCGCGACGTCGCACGCGGACGTCTCGCGCTTTGCGGGCTAACATCCGTGCGTGCCCGAAGCTTGCGCGAACTGCGGTCAGTCTGACCTCGCCGGCCCCGAGTGTCCGCGCTGCGGTGTGGTCCTTGCCAAGGCTGCCGCGCGCCGCGAGCGCGACGCGCGACCGCTGATCGATGCGACGCCGATCGAATCGTCACCGGCCCCTCGCGAGTCGCCGGTCTCGGCCGCGGACCGAGTGGAGGTGCTCGCCGTGCCTGCCGCGCTCGCCTTCGGTGCGCTGGTTCAGCTCACCGGGCTGGGACAGTTCCTGGTCGGCGCGAGCGCCGAGATGGAGATGCACGAGCTCGGGCATGCCACGGCGCTCTGGCTCGCAGGTCGGCTGGCGATCCCGCTGCCGATGATCACCATTTCGCCGGACGGGTCTCGCTCGCGCATCGCGTTCGTGATTGTGGCTGCGGCGCTGGCGGTGCTCGGGCACGCCGCATGGAAGGAGAAGCTGCTGCGCGTCGTGGCAGCGTGTGCTTTGCTCGGCGTGGCGCTCGTGCTTGGCACACTCTTCCTCGACGGCGATCGGCTCGACGCCTGGGTGAAGTTCGCCGGTGTGGGCGGCGAGCTCTGGCTGAGCGCGCTGGCGATGCTGGCGTTTCACGAGAAGCTGCCCGCAATGCTCCGATGGGCGCAGGCGCGCTGGTTCTTCATGGTCTGGGGCGCGCTGGCCTACGCGGCGTGCGCGCGTCGCTGGATTGCGGGCGACATTCCCTGGGGCAGCTTCTGGGGCGGCGACGGCGACATGGACACGCTCCGCGACAGCTACGGCTGGAGCGCGCCCGGGCTGGTCCACGCCTATCGATGGATCGCGGCCGTCTGCCTGGTGCTGGTGCTGGCCCGGGTGTTGTGGCTGTGGGGCGCGAGCCGCGAGTCGTCGCCGCTTTCCGAGTAGCGAGCGTCGGGACCGCGTGGCTTAGAGTTGGCGCGGAGGTCGACACCCGTGACGGCGTACTTCTGGATCAAGAGCTTCCACGTGGTCTTCGTGATGGCCTGGATGGCCACTGTGTTCTACCTGCCGCGCATCCTCGTGAATATCGCCGAGGTCGGCGACGAGCCCGCGGTTCGCGCGCGCCTGATCTTGATGAGCCGGCGGCTCTACACGTTTGGGCACAATGTGTTCGGCGTCGCGGTCGTGTTCGGCTTGGTGCTTTGGCAAGGGTGGCGGCTTTGGCCCCAGGCACTGCCGAACATGACCCTCGGGCTGCACTGGCTCGATGCCAAGCTGACCCTCGTCTTCGGCCTGCTCGTCTACTTCACGTGGATGGGACGCATGGTGAAGCGCGCAGACCAAGGCGGGCCCTTGCCATCGTCGAAGACGCTGCGGGTGCTGAACGAGCTGCCCGTGCTGGTGTTGCTGGGCGTCGTCTATCTGGTGATCGCCAAGCCGTTCTGAGGGGAGACCGACCATGCGCCACCGGCTTGCTGCCGACGAGCACGACCCACGCGTCGCGCACATCGGGTGCGCGAAGGCTCCCCGATGGTCCGTCTGAACGGAACCTAGGCCGAAGCCTCGATGCGCTTCAGCGTCTCGCCCAGCGACTTCTGGAACACGGGCTTTCCCGCGACCGTCAACAGCGCGCTCAGCATCTGCCCCTTGAAGTTGCGCGGCCGGCGGTCGAACTCCATGTGCACGTGGCTCCCGCCGTTGGGCAGCGGCGTGACCTCGTAGAGCCAGTAGCTCCCCGGCTCGAAGGTGTTCGAGTCCTGGACGTCGATGCGCACCGTGCCCGACCGGCTCCAGTCGTAGTGGCTGCGCTCCCACACCCCGCCAAACGAGGCCGAGCCCTCGGTCACCTCGGCGCTCGTGGGCTCGGTCGATTCGAGCTTGTAGGTCGTGGGATCGATGTTCGGCCAGAGTTCGAGTCGCCTGGACGAGAAGTCGGTCAGCGCGTGAATGACGCGCTCGGGGCTCGCGGTGCTGTCCAGGTCGGTGACGACGTGCGCCATGGCATCCTCCAGTGAGCTGAATCTGGTTCGCGAGCAATCCGTCGCCAAGCGGACGCGCGACATGACCAGCGAGCGGGCGCGCGCCGAGCTTCCGGTTGCGAGAGCCATCGCGCGCCACCATGATCCCTGCTTTCCAGGGGGACCCAGCATGAAGGCGCTCGTCGCGAAGGACTACGGAGACGTGGATCAGCTCGAGCTCCGCGAGATGCCCGAGCCGCCGGTCGGTCCAGACGACGTGAAGGTGAGAGTCGCCGCGGCGAGCATCAACCCCATCGACTGGAAGCTGCTCTCGGGCGCGCGCCGCAAGCTGATGGAGCTGCACTTCCCGGCGATCCTCGGGCGCGACGCCTCGGGCGAGGTGCTGGCCGTCGGCGCCAACGTGAAGGCGTTCCAGCGCGGCGACCGCGTGCTCGGCCTGGTGATGGGCGCGTTCGCCGAGCAGGTCACCGCCAACCAGAACGCGTGGGCGCTCTTGCCTTCGGGGCTCGACGCCCTCGACGCGGCCGCCTTGCCGCTCGTGACGCTGACTGGCGCTCAGCTCGCGGAGCGCGTGGAGCCAGCGAAGGGGCGCACCATCCTCGTGACGGGCGCGCTCGGCGGCGTGGGGCGCGCGACGGTGTTCGTCGCCAAATCGGCCGGCGCGACGGTGTTCGCCGGCGTTCGCAAGAGTCAAAAGCAGGCGGCGATGTCGCTCGGGGCCGATCGCGTGATCGCCCTCGACGATGACGCGGAGCTCGCCGCGGTGCCGGAGCTCGACGGCATCGCCGACACCGTGAACGGCGAGACCATCGCCAAGCTGCTCCCGCGCATCAAGAAGGGCGGGCACCTGGGAAGCGTCGTGGGCGAGCCGGCCGGCGCGAGGGAGCGCGGGCTTCAGGTGAAGGCGATGCTCACACAGCCCGACTCAAAGCGGCTCGAGGAGCTCGCCCGCGCCGTGGCCGCGAAGAAGCTCATCATTCCTGTTGAGAAGCGGTTTCCGCTCGCGCAGGCGCCCGACGCCATTCGGCTCGCGCGGGGCGGCGGCGTGGGGAAGGTGCTGGTGCTGCCGTAAGGCGAGAGCGTCCGCGCCCTTCCCGGCCCCGGTCACGCCGACCTCGGCTATCCGGCGTACGTGGCGACGATCCTCGGCGTCTGGAAGGCCGGCGCGGTCGTCGCGCCGCTCGCGCCCGGGGCACTTGCCTCCCCGGCAACCGCGGACGCCAACGGCGCGGCGTCGCTCGTTCCTGCGCTCTAGCGCTTTCGTCGGGCCAGCCACGCGTGCGTGCTGCACCGCGCGCGCACGGCTGGGCCCAGCTCGTTGAGAGCCTCGCGCGCCGCGCGCTGCAAGGCCGTCAGCCGATCCGCTTCGAGGCGCTGGTGGTTGCTCACCGTGGCCATCAGGCCCACACAATCGTCGACGCTCAGCGTGCGCTCGACGGGGAAAATGCACTTCTCGACCGACTCGAAGAGCTCGACGCCCGCGAACGGATCCACCTCGCGATGCAGCTTGGGATCGCCGAAGACCTCGAGGCCCGGCGCATGCGCGCGATAGACGTCCGCGAGCCGCGCGGCCACGTCGGCGTCGAGCACGTCGACCGCAAAGAACATCCCGAACGTGCCGCCGGACGAGAGGACCGTCGCCAGCTTCGCGAAGCCCAGCGTCGGGTTCACCCAGTGCCACGCGTTGCCGCAGGTGACGAGCGCGAACTGCCGGCCAGCGTCGTCCCAGCTCTCGAAGGTGCCGAGCTCCACCTCGAGGCCCTGCGCGCGGGCGACGGCTGCCATGCGCGCGTCGGGTTCGACCCCGAGAATCGCCTGGCCGCGCTCCTTCAAAGCCGCCGCGACCTTGCCCGTGCCGCACCCGACGTCGAGGGCCTGCGGCGCCTTCAAGCTCGCGAGCTCGTCGAGGAGCGCGGCGGCATACGGCGGACGCAGCCGCTCGTACTCGCTCGCCACGTTGCCGAACGACTCGGCGCGCGCGCGGTCCTGGTGGACCGCCGGAATTGCCTCGCGCGGACCTGCTTCGGACATGACTCAAGCTAGCACGCGCGATCGAGCGCTCGCCTGAGCTGCGCGCGGCCCTTTCCGCGCTTGCCCGACTTTGCTACTCCCCTGCGCGCATGAGCGTGCCCGAGAACCTCGCAGTCCCGCCGCGCGAGCCAGCGCCCGAGCTGCCGCCCGCGGCCCCGCTTCCGCCGCCGGCGCCGCGTGGGCCCAAGGCCTGGTACGCGGGCCTCTCGCGCGAGGCGCGCTGGATCTTCTGGGCCACGGTGGTGGGCGGCATCTGGCGGCTCATCTTCGTCGCCTTCATCCACCAGCCGTGGAAGTACGACTACAGCGACATGCACAACTACCTTCAGGCCGCGCGCGACTACGCGGATCTGAAGAAGGCCACCGACACCGGCGACTGGTACTACCCGAGCGGCACCGGCAGCCACATCGGCTTCTGGTTGCTGATCTTCGGTCCGAAGAACGGCGAGGTCGCGGCGGCGCTCGTGCAGGCGCTGATGGCCACCGCGTGCATCCCGCTCACGTTCATCGCCGGCAAGCGCTTCTTCGACACGCGCGTCGCTGCGTGGGGCGCGCTCGCGTGGAGCCTGCACTACATGCCCATGGGCTTCGCGGGCCTGTTCATGTCGGAGACGTACTTGAACTTCGGCCTCGCGCTCGCGCTGGCCGCGTTCGATCCCACGAAGCTCAAGGGTTCGTTCTGGGGCGGCTTCGCGCTCGGCTACGCCACGTGGGCCAAGAGCCAGGCGCTGCTGCTCGCGCCACTCTGGGCCGCGTTGATGATCTGGCGGCACCGCCGCTGGAAGGAGGCGATCGCCGTCTGCGTGGGCGTGACGCTGTGGGTGATTCCGATCTCGATCGTCGCGTCGATCAAGAGCGGCGTGCCGAGCATGGTCAGCTCGAACGGCGGACAGACCTTCGCGCTCGGCCAGTGCCCCATTCGCTCGATCATCTTCGAAGATCCGATCGGCCATGGACGCGTGGCCTGGGCAGCGCCGGACCTGGCCCAGCGTGCGGGCCGCGGCGAGCTTGAGGCCTCGTGGGAAGAGGCCAAGTTCGACGTGCCCTTCAACAACTCGCGCTACTACATGAAGGTCGGCCTGGGCTGCATTCGCCGCTGGCCGTTGAACGCGGTGCGCACCTTCATCTTCCACGTCGCGGACACGTTCTCGGGCTTACCCTGGACGAACGTCGTGCCCTGGCCGATCTCGCACGACCTGTTCGCGCCGTTCGCCGCCTGGTCGAACTGGATTCTCTCGTACCTGATCGCGCCGTTCGCGTTCTACGCGTGGTGGAAGCAGCGCCGCGAGGACGGCGTGTGGCTCGCGTTCGGGCTTCCGTTCGCGTCCTGCTTGTTCACGGCGATCATGTTCCACGGCGACCCGCGCTTCCGCGAGCCGTACGACTTCATGTTCTTCCTCGCCGGCGTGCAGGGCTGGTTCATCTGGCGTGCGCGCCGCGCTTCCAAACCTGCACCGAACCCTGCGTGAGCCAGAGCGCGTAGCCCGCGGACGAGAGCGCCTCCAGGGCTGACGCTTCGGGCTTCAGCATCACGTGCGAGTAGTGGCCCGCGGCGAGCTTCTCGCCGAGCCTTGGACCGGGGCCGTCCTGGTCGAGCGGGACGTCGCGACGCAGGTGGAAGCGGCCGCCGTCGGAGTAGTTGCCGCCCTGCCACACCAGCACCGACGCCAGCTCGCGGTCGCCGCCGACGAGATCTTCGGCGTCGAGCAGATCGCGGTCGAGCTGCACCGTCCACTGCAGCGCCGGTGAGAGGATCGACATCGCCGCCCACGCGAGCGCCAGTCCGACGGTTCGTCGCGGCCGATTCGCGCACCAGCCCTCGAGCGTCGCAAAGAACGGTCCAATCGCAATCGCCACGCCGAGCGGAATCAGCGGCAGCACGAAGCGCGCTTCCTTGTGCGCGCTGACCTCGAGCGTCGCGAGATAGAAGAACCACGCGCCCGCGAGCACATCGAAACGCTTCAGGCCGCGGACGAACCAGGGCAACAGCACCAGCGGCATCATTCCGCCGAGCGGCAGCACGTACCACCACCACGGCTCCGAGCCGAACGCCTGGGCCACCGGTCCGCCGGGCCGGTTGAACGCGAGGTACGCGCGCAGCGAATGCAGAAACGCGCCCCAGGTGAGCTGGTCGAGCACGCCCAGCGCGACGACCATCAGCGAGCCCCCGAGCGCCATTCCCCCAATCGACCGCCAGCGCCGCGCGAGGAGCAGCCCCACTCCCAGCGGCGCGACAAAGACCAGCGATGGATAGCGCAGCACCACCGCGAGCCCCGCAAGCAGTCCCACGAGCAGGCCGGACTTGAAGTCGCCGTCGTCGCGCGCACGGAGCGTGAAGAAGATCGCCCAGAGCAACGGCGGCATGGCGAGCGCGTCGGAGAGCGTGCGCGGCGCGTAGAGCACGTACGCGCCCCAGGTGCCCACGAGCAGCACTGCGAGCGCAGCAGGTCCCTTTCCATCGCGCCGCTCGACGATGCGGTACAGCCCGAGCATCCCCCAGCCGTGCCAGATTGCGCCGAGCAGCCAGAGCAGATCCATCGCGATCCGCGGGCTCTCGACATGCAGCGCGTGCAGCCCTCGCAGCAGCAGCGCGATGAGGCCCGGCGCGAACCAGTTGCGAATGCCGTCGCGCCACTCCCATGCGACTTCGCCGTAGCCGTACACCGAGCGAAACGCCGGCTCCAGGTACTGGAAGATCTCGTCCGGGTGCGTGCGCCCTCGAAGCAGGACCACCAGCGCCAGCGCGAACACGCCCGTGGCGATGGCCAGGAGGCGCGGGGGCAGCTGGGACCAGGACGAGCTCACGACGCGCCATCATGCCTCGTGATCGCGCGGACGACGCCCCAAAGCGATCGATCGACGCGCTTTCCCTCGAAGTGCCGCGCTGGCACGCGCCTGGCACTGGGCCCTGGCGCCGCGCATGGAGCGCGATTCACAAGGGGGGACGCATGCACACGTGGATGAAGCTGGCGGTGATGTTGGTGTTGGTGGGCACGAGCGCAGTCGCGAGCGCGAAGGGTGCGAGCAAGGGTGTGCGCATCAAGAACGGCGACCGCTACGACAAGAGCAAGGACTTCTCGCTGCACTTCGATCAGGAGATCCGCGCCCAGCGCGGCCACCCGACCGATGCCGACGATGCCCGGCCCACGCGCCACAAGCGCGTCCGAAGCACGCGTTGAACCAAGGGATGTGAACGATCGCGCGCCGACCGGGTCACGGCTCAGGGACCCGGCGCGCGCTTTCGACCACCGCCGGAGTCGTTGGTACACTTGAACCAGGGCCACCTGAAACCGAGCAGAGCCATGCGTCGCTTCGCCCCGAGCCTGTTGGCCGTCACCTCGCTTGCCCTCGCGGGCTGCGAGGCGATCGTGAATCCCAAAGTCGATGGCTCCAGCAGCACCACGGCTGCCAACGCCACGGGCGGAAGCGGATCGACGTCCGCGGCCGCATCGACAGGCACCGAGACCTCCGGCAGCAGCGGCGCCGCGAGCACCAGCACCTCCAACACCGGCAGCACCGGCACGGTCGCGACGGCCGGCAGCAGCGGGACGGTCGCGGCGGCCGGCAGCAGCGGGACGGTCGCGACGGCCGGCAGCAGCGGGACGTCGACCGCGGCCAGCGCCTCGACGGGCACCAACGCGACGAGCAGCAACTCCTCGAGCGCCAGCAGCGGCTCGTCGGGCACCACCGCGACCACGGCCACCACGCTCGGCACGAACGCCACCGGCACCACCGGCACCACCGCGACGACGTCCACGACCGGCACCACGGGCGTGACCGGCACCACGGGCACGTCTGGGGTGAGCTGCGGCGTGTTGGTGCAGGGCCAGCTCTACGTCGACGCCAACTACACCGGCTCGACGCGGACCGGCAGCCAGGCTTGCCCGTATCGCACCATCACCGCCGCGCTGAACAGCATCACCGCGAGCACCACGCCGACGACGGTGCATGTGCAGCCCGGTACATACAACGCGGCGCTGGGCGAGAATTTTCCGCTCACGATCAGCGGCAACACCACCGTGCTCGGCGAGAACTCAGGCACTCGCCTGGGGATCACCATCGACGGCGCAGGCTCGGGGAACGTCGGCAACCAGAGCTACACGTACACCATCGACCTGCGCGGCACGCTCCAGTACGTGCAGGTGCTGGACTCGAACCAGAGCGGCGGCGGCCCCGACTTCATCGTCATCGCGAAGCAGGCCAACCCGCACCTCTCGCTGGTGACCATCGACGGTACCAACTCCAACCTCGCCGCCGTACTCGTCACCTCGACGTCGCTCACCCAGACCGACCAGGCCGTCGTCACCATCGATCAGCAGTCGGAGATCTCGAGGTCGAACGGCGACGGCATCCTGGTTCAGCCAGGCCAGAACAGCGCGCCCAAGTTGATCATGAGCGGCACCAACGTGCACGACAACGGCGCGAGCGGCGTGGAGGTTCGTGCGCCTGCTGGCCTCAACGTGCCCAACGTGGCCCTCAACGGCCAGGGCGCGAACAACCGCTTCGTGTGCAACGCCGAGTACGGTGTGCGGAGCCAGGTGTCGAGCATCAACGCCGAGTACAACATCTGGATGAACCCGACGCCGACGTCCGGCCAAGCGCCCGCGGACGTGAACGACCCCTCCCTCGTGGACACCGCGAACGCGGTCAACGGCGGCCTGATCGCCTGCCTGGGCCAGACGGGCTGACCTCCGGCCAGTCGAGTGCGCGCTGGGCGAGTCGAGGCTTGATCCGGACGCGGCTGCGGTCCAACGTGCCCAAGGTGTCGGCGAGAGCCGCTGCCAGGAGTTCTCGTGAGCGCCGCAACGCACGTCCGGGTGGCCATCGCCGGGAGCGGCTTCTCCGGGCTGGGCATGGCCATTCGCCTGAAGCAGGAAGGCGTGCACGACTTCCTCATCTTCGAGCGCGCGAACGACCTGGGCGGCACCTGGCGCGACAACACCTATCCCGGCTGCGCGTGCGACGTGCCCTCGCACCTCTACTCGTTCTCGTTCGCTCCCAACCCGGACTGGACGCGCGCCTTCTCCCGCCAGCCGGAGATCCTGGCGTACCTGCGCACCTGCGCCGAGCGCTTCGGCGTGATGCCGCACCTTCGCTTCGGCCACGAGGTGCAGCACAGCGCCTGGGACGAAGCGAACCAGCGCTGGCGCATCACCACCTCGCAGGGCGAGTTCACCGCGGACGTGCTCGTGGCGGGGATGGGGCCGCTCAGCGAGCCGCGCTTGCCGAGCGTGCCCGGGCTGGAGAGGTTTCGAGGACCCACGTTCCACTCGGCGCGCTGGGACACGAGCTTCGATCCTTCGGGCAAGCGCGTGGCCGTGGTGGGCACGGGCGCCTCGGCGATCCAGTTCGTGCCCGCCATTCAGCCGCAGGTGGCGAAGCTGCTCCTCTTCCAGCGCACGCCGCCGTGGATTGTCCCGCGCCGCGATCGGACCATCACGTCATTCGAGCGCTGGCTGTTCCGACATGTGCCTGGCCTGCAGCGCGCGATCCGCGCGACGCTCTTCACGCTCCGCGAGCTCCTGGTCTTCGGCTTCATGCGCCCGAAGACGATGCGCCTTCTCCAGAAGATCGCGCTGCGCTACTTGCAGAAGTCGATCCCCGATCCCGCCCTGCGCGCGCGATTGACGCCGCCGTACACCATGGGCTGCAAGCGCGTGCTCATCTCCAGCGACTACCTGCCCGCGCTCAACCAGCCGAACGTCGAGGTGCTCAGCGCGAGCTTGAGCGAAGTTCGGGAGCGCTCGGTCATCGCGAGCGACGGCACCGAGCGCGAGGTGGACGCGGTCATCTTCGGCACGGGCTTTCACGTGACCGATCCGCCGCTCGCGCCGCACGTGCGCGGCCGCGACGGCCGGACGCTGGCCGAGCACTGGCAAAAGAGCCCCAAGGCGCACGTGGGCACCACGGTGAGCGGCTTTCCGAACCTGTTCCTGCTGCTCGGGCCGAACACGGGCCTGGGCCACAACTCGGTGGTGCTCATGGCCGAGGCGCAGATCGAGCACGTGCTCGGCGCGTTGAGGCACATGCAGCGCGCAGGCGTCACCACCGTCGAGCCGCGGCCGGAGGCGCAGGCGCAATTCATCGCCGAGACCGACGCGCTGCTCGCGCCGACGGTTTGGAACGCCGGCGGCTGCTCGAGCTGGTACCTCGACGAGACCGGCCGCAACTCGACCATCTGGCCGGGCTTCATCACCGCGTTCCAGCGACGCGTGGAGCGCTTCCGTCCCGAGGAGTACCTGCTCGACAAGCGCGCGGAGCCAACCGGTGTTTGATCGACTCCAGAAGTTGCTCGACGTCGGCGAGTCGCGCGGCGCGCAACTGCTCACGGCGTTGCCCCGGAGCGTCCAGCGCGCGCTGTCGCTCCAGGCGCCGATTCGAATCGACGGCCAGGAGCTCGAGCCAGACCTGCAGCTCGTGCTCGCGGTTCGCAAGCTCCTGGGCTCGCCCGCGCTGAGCGCCCAGTCTCCGCCCGAGGCGCGCGGACGCTACGCCCGGGACATGCGGCTGCATCGCGGGCCGCCGATTGACGTCGGTCCGGTGCGCGAGCTCGTGGTCGAGGGCCTGCGCGCGCGGCACTACGCGCCGCTCGAACCTGGGCTGCGGCCGCTGCTGCTCTACTTCCACGGCGGCGGCTTCGTGGTGGGCGATCTCGACACGCACGACGTGCCCTGTCGGCTGCTCTGTCGCGAGGCCGGCGTGCACGTGCTCTCGGTGGCCTATCGGCTCGCGCCGGAGCGGCCCTTCCCCGCCGCCATCGACGATGCCCGCGCGGCGCTGCGCTGGGCCTTCGCGCACGCGCGCGAGCTCGGGGCATCGGAGCAGGTGGCCGTGGCGGGCGACAGCGCGGGCGCGAATCTGACAGCAGTCGTCTCGCAGCTCGCCGTGCGCGACGACGAGCCGGCGCCGTGCCTTCAGGTGCTCCTCTATCCGCCGACGGATCGCTCGCAGCCGCACCGCTCGCTCGAGCTCTTTGCGAACGGTTTTCTGCTCACGCGCGCCGACATCGATTGGTACCAGGCGCAAAACACCGGCCACATTCCGGACGCCGCGCGCGATCCACGCGTCTCGCCGCTGCTCGCGAAGGATCTGTCGGGGCTGCCTCCGGCGATCATCGCCGTCGCGGGCTTCGATCCGCTTCGCGATGAAGGCATCGCCTACGCCGAGGCGCTCGCGCGCGGAGGCACACCGTGCGAGCTGCTCCGGTTCTCCGGGCAGGTGCACGGCTTCGTGAACCTGGTGGGCGTGGCGCCGTCCGCGCGCGCGGCCGTCGTCGAGGTGGCGCAGCGGATCCGCGCCACGCTCGACGCCGAATCTAGAAGTGCACCGCCGCGCCCAGCCGCCACTGAATCCCCGACAGGTTGATGCCGCCCACGTTCACAGCTGCAAACGCGACGGGCGTCGGCTTGGCGCTGCCGTCGTCGGGCTTCAGGGTGTCGAAGCTGGCAGCGGCAAAGCGCAGCGCATAGCCCACCTCGAGGTTGAAGCCGAGCGACGCGCGCTCCCAGGTCACGGCGATCACCTCGGCGCCGACCGAGGCTTCCACACCACCCGTGTGCGTCGTCTGCTGCAGGTGGAGCGAGTTGTCCGTCGTCCAGAGCTCGAGGTGATCGAAGTCGAAGAGCCCCACCGCGCGGCCGTACACGAGGAACGGTCCACGCAGCGGCTGCCGGTAGATGAGCCCGAGCTGAAGCGTGCGCACCGTCAGCGAGGTCTGCCACGTCTCGAACGTGCTCCCGCCCTCGCCGTTTCCCTGGAAGCCCGCGCTGATCTCGATCCGCCGCTGCATCCAGCCGGGCGCGAAGTTGGCGCGCAGGTTCGCGGCCGCGAGCGCATCGTTGCCTCCGACGAGATCAAACGAGGGATCGGTCACGTACGCCGCGCCGGCGCTCGCGTCGACCTCCCAGCGGCTCAGGTTGTTTTCGGCGCGCGCCGTCGAGCCGAGCGCCACCATCGTCAACGCGACAAGGATCGTGGTCTTCATGGCGTCTGCCCCTGGTCGGCGAGGTGGCCTGCGAGGAACCCGTAGACCCGCATGGCGTCGGCGCGGCTCGCGCCCTGCAGCGGGAAGAACGTCACATCGCCGAGCGCGCTCTGGTGCGTGGCAAATCCAAACGTGCCCGCCACGCCCATCTGCACCACGCCGTCGTCGAGCACGAGGCCGCCCAGCGCGAGCGAGTCGGGCTGCACGGTGACCACCGAGCCGGTGATCCGCGAGGTGTCGTTCGGGTCCTCACCGGGCACAGGCGCCGCGCCGCTCCCCATCGCGTTCACGGGGACGCCGAGCAGCAACAGGCCGCTCGCGGGATCGATGGCGCTCGCGGTGGGCGACCCGTCGAGCTCGAGCGGGCTCTGGTGCAGCACCAGCCGCGAGCCATCGTCCACGAGGGTCACGCCGCTGAGCTCCGCCGCCGCACCGGCCGAGGTGCTCACCGACGCGTGCACGAAGAATGCGTGCCCGTGCGACACCAGCGGCGAGCCGTTCGGCGCCGCGGGCAGGATGTCGGTGTCCGTGCGGTCGACGAGGGGCTCCCAGCCCGCGACGGCCGTTCCGCTCGAGGGATAGATGAGCAGCGCGCCGCCGCCGAGATCCGCGAAGTGGCTCGGGACACCGGCGAGGCTGCTGAACACGTGCGTGAGCGAGGTGTTGCCGGTGGCATCCAGCAACGCCGCCGTGCCGCTGCCCGCGCCCTGGTAGAGCGCCGCGACGTAGCGGTTGAAGCCCGCGCCTTGCGGCACGGCGATGTCCACCAGCCCGCTCGCGCCCGGGAAGAAGAGGAAGTTCACCGCGCTCTCGATGCCGGCGTCGCTCACGTCCACCTCGAGCGCGAGCACGTCGTCGGAGTTGGCGGTGCGCACGTAGAGGTACTTGCCGTCGGGCGCGAAGAGCGTCTGCTGCGGGTGGAGCACCGTGCCGTCGGGCAGCTTGAGCGGCACCTGCACTTGATGCGTTGGCTGATCGAGCGCGAGCAGCACGATGGTTCCGTCCATCACCACCGCCGCGACCGGATCGCCCGGAGAGAAGATCACCTTCTCCGGCGCCAAGGACTCGGTGTTCAACGAGAGCGTGGTCTGCGTGAACGCGAAGAGGTCCACGACCGTGATCTGGTTGTTGTTTCGGGCCGCCGGACCGCCGGGCGCAGGCGCGATCGCAGGATCGAACGAGAGCACCGCGTAGTGGCCGTCGTCCGAGACGGCGATGTGGTCGTAGGCGCCGCCGACGGTGAGCGAGCGCCGTGTGCCATCTGGAAGCGAGATGGCGTCGAAGAGCGGCGCGTCGCCGCGGCCGCCGGTGATCACGAAGCCATTGGGCGTGGCCGCGAGGGTGCGCGGCAGCGCGAGCACGTCGAGCCCCATGGGCAGCTTGGCGCCCGAGGGATCCAGCACCTCGGCCACCGACTGGCTGCGGTTGAGCCACACCAGCTCATTCGCCGCGACCACCGGACCGACGACGTCGATCGGCGCATCCCAGCTCGCGCTGCGCGTACCACAGCCGAGCGCGGCGACGGCTGCGAGGGCGACTGCATTCGTTCGAATGCTCATGGCGAGATCCCCGCGTTGAGGGCGTAGCCGGTGGCGGTGCGCACCTGCTCGCTCGACAGATCGACAAACGAAATCCGGCCCGCCGGGTGGTCCTGCGTCACCCAGATCACCGGCGTGGAGTTGGCGAACGGCCCTGCGAACTGCGGCGCCGAAGCGAGCGACAGCGTCGAGGTCACCAGCGTCTGCAGATCGATCGCGTCGATCTGGAACGTCTCGGCGTCGGGATCGCTGAGCGTGACCGCGGCGTGCGTGCCGTCGCTGGAGAAGACGAACTCCTGCGGCGGAACGGTCTGCGTCAGCTTGAGCTGCGCCTGGTTCGCTTGCAGATCCACCACGCTGTAGCCCTGCGAGACATCCACCATGTGCTGGTACGAGTCGGCAGCGGTGCTCCCGGGATTCGGCGCGTGCAGCACGACCACGGTGTGGCCGTCGGGGCCGATACCGAGCGTGTTCACCCACTTCTTCAAGCCGTCGAAGTTGGTGACGGTCGCGGTCGTGAGATCGAGCACCACGAAGCTCTTCGAGGGCTGCACGTTGGTGAAGAGCGCGGCGAGCTTGCCGTCCGGCGAGAGCGAGGCCTGCCCTGCGTTCGCCGTGCACGCGATCGGTCCGGCATCGGGCGCGCCGCCGTCGACGATCCCGGGCGTGCATTCGTCCGCGGTGAGCGTCACCGGCACCACCGACACCTTCGACGGATCCGTGAGCGCATCCGGCAGCGGGAACGTCGCCACCTGTCCCGTGTCGCGGAGCACGGTGAGGGCAGTGCTGCCGTTCGCCGCGAGCTCCACGTCGCTGGGCGTGCCGGGCATGGTGAGCGCGGTGAGCTGCCGCGTGGCCACTTCGAGGACCTCGACGTCGTGGCTCGCATACGAGCGCAGGAGCGCGTACGTGCCGTCCGGCGACGAGACTGCGTTCCGGCTGGCCACCGCCGAGAACGCAGTCGGCAGCGAGATCGATTGGGGCAGCGGCTTGCTCGCGAGGTTCGCGAGATCGATCACCGCCACGTGGTCCTCGCCGATGACCACGGCGTCCGCGGCCGCGCCGTTCTCCACGCGGAAGAACGCGTTGGTGTCGCGGCGTCCAGCGGCGCGCTCGACGATGGGCACGGGCGTGCCCGCAGCGAGCTGGCTCACGTCCACCACGCCGACGATCCCTTCGGCACCTTCGTCGGGCGTCTGCGGATCCATGGTCCAGAGCAGCGCCCAGTGGCCGTCCGACGACGCTGCGACATTCGGGTAGTGGCGATTGGTCGCCTGCGTTTGGAGATGACACGCCTGCGCATCGCACGAGAGGAACGACACGCTCGCGCCCGCGCGCGCCACGATCACCGCCGCGTCCTGGTTGGGAATCACCTGCAAGCCGTACGGCTCGTGCGGCAAGGTGATCGATCGAATCGCGAGCGTGTTGGGGTCAATCACCGCGACCGAGTCGTTGTCGGGCGAGAGCGCGAACACGTAGTGCGCGCTCGTCTGCGGCTGCTGGAAGATGAGGATCTTCTGCTCGGGCGGCTTGCCGTCGCCCGCCACGCACTGCTGCGCCTGGCACAGCAAGCCGGTGGGGCAGTCGCTGTCCTGGAAGCACGTGCCTGAATGGCCTGAGCCGCCGGTGCCACCTCCAGGAACGTCGTTCGCCGTCTTGGACGCCGACAGCGAGCCACCACACGCGCACACGATCAGCGAGAGCGCCGCGCCCAACAGGACGCGCGCCCGGGGTTCGAATCGAGCCACGGGACCTCCGCACGAGTTGGTCCGACCCAAAGCAAAAGGCGAACCAACGTTGTGCGCCCTGTCACACCCGGCGGGGCGCTCCCGAGATAAAGCGCACCGATTGCGGCTGCGGCGACGCCCGACGCATCAGGACATCCGTGTCAGGGTGCTCAGCCGCTCGCCTCAGAGTTTCAAATGCGCGGCGCGTCAGAGCTTGGGGCCGAGCGCGCCCACGCGTCGGCGGTAGGCGTCGAACGCCGGACCGAACTCAGCCGCGAGCACCGCGTCCTCGCGCTGCACGCGCCAGATCGCACTGGCCGTGAACCCGGCCGCGAGCAGCGCGCACGCGACGGTCGGTGTCATCGACACGGCACCCGTCGCCACCAGAATCAGCCCCACTTCCGACGGATGTCGCGCGAGCCGATACACCCCGCCCTGCTCCAGCGCCTGCGCGCGCGCGACCTCGGGGCCGCTCACGAACGCGGCGCCGAGTCGATGAATCGCGAGGAGCCTCAGCGCGCCGCCGAGGAGCACCAGCCCGATGCCGAGCGGATGTCGCAGCGGCCCGGCCACGCACGCGAGCTCCAGCGCCAGCAAGAGCGCGCTCCCGAGCGCCTCGGAAAGTCCAGCGCCCACCCGCACGCGGAGTGAATCCGGACGCCGCTCGCCGTCGCGCGAGAGCCCGGCCTCGCCGGCCGCGAGCAGCGCAAACGCGACGATGGGAATCGGCGAGAGGCCTTCACCAAGGAGTCGAGCGCCGAGCGCGAGCAGCGCGCCCGCGCCCAAACCAGCCGCGAGCGCCCAGAGGGCCTTCACGCGGTGGCCGCCGGCAGCGTCGCGATCGACAACAAGCCGCGGACGCTCGCTTCCGTGAGCCCGATGAGCGCGCCAAAGCGGCTCAGCTCCTCGACCTTGGTGGGCGAGAGCGGCCCCGAAAAGTGGGCCCCCTCGATGGCGCTCTGGAGCACGCGCTCACGCTGCGAGGGTGAGAGGTGCTTGCTGAAGTTCGAGAAGTACGCCGGCGCGTCCACCTGGGCCAGCGCGGTGCGCTCGCGCGCGAGGTCCTGGTCGGTGAGCGGCAGCGAGGTGAGCTTGCGATAGGTGGCCAGCGTCGACGCGGCGTCGGTCTCGACGGGCACCTGCCAGAGCAGCGCCCGGAGCATGGCCCGCTTGAGCTCCACCTCGAGGTTCACGTCCACCGCGGGCGGCAGCCTCAGGCTGAGCACCTCGGTCTTGAAGGTGCCATGGCAGAGCCCGCACTCGATGAACTGGCCCAGATCACCCACGGGAAAGACGGGGATGAAGTAGAGCGTGAACCAGCGCTTGGCGTGCTTGCGCTCGTAGCTCTGGCCCGGGCCGCAGCGGGGACAGCCGAACTGCCCGCGCTCCACCACGCCCACCCGCGTCCGCGTGCCGAAGATGATCATGCGTTCGGTCCCTCGTTCCGTGCCCACTCAACGGATGGAGCTGCCGAGGTGTGAAGCCCAAAAACGCGCGAAGCCCGACCTCTTGCGAGGCCGGGCTCCGGCAGTGCGACGCGGTGAAGCTTAGCCCGCGCGGACGTTCGAGGCCTGCAGGCCCTTGGGGCCCTTGGTCACATCGAACTGCACCTTCTGGCCCTCGGCCAGGGTGCGGAAGCCGTCCATCTGGATGGCGGTGTGGTGGACGAACACGTCCTCACCACCGTCGTCCTGCTGGATGAAA
>JAFEBB010000072.1 GCA_018266075.1 Deltaproteobacteria bacterium
CGGGCGTGATGCAGCTCGCGAGGTCGAAGAGCATGAACTCCAGCACGTGCTCCTGCGCGGTCAGCGGGCCGGCCGTGCACTCCGCCGGGAACACCTTGCCCTGGGTGGTGTTCGCGTTGGTGACGTGGAAGTCGCTGAAGAGCACGCGGCCGCACTGCGCGTCGGCCGAGGCGTTGAAGGGCGTGTTGAAGGTGAGGTGCTGCACCGAGTTCACGCCCTGGGTGTTGGTGGTGATCCACTGCTCGCTGGGCGCGTTCACGGTGTTCACGTCCCAGCGCCACTGGGCGATGTTGATCTGGTTCGAGCCGGGCGCCGTCGACGCGCCCACGGCGTCGAGCCACTGCGAGAACGCGAGCCCCTTGGGGAACGACGTATCGATGTTGCCGACGATGGCGTTTCCGCGGCCCTGGTTGACCTGCCAGCCGGCGGCGGCCTGCCAGGTGTTGGGCGAGTAGAGCCACGTGTACTCGTAGTGCGTGGCAAAGACGCGCCCGCCCGCGTTGGCGTAGCTCAGCACGTTGCCCAGCTCGGTGTCGGGCTTGTCGTGCTGGTAGCCCTCGCAGGCGAAGAGCACCATGTCGTAGCCGTTGAGCGTGGAGGCGGTGTCGACGAGCGCGGTGGAGTCGGGCGTGCCGGTGTCGATGATCGCGCCGCCGCCGTCGCCCGCTGCGCCGAAGAGGCGGATGCGGCCCGTGCCTGCGGGGTTCGAGAACTCCGCGTCATCGACGCCGATCTTGCGGAGCACGCACTCCAGCGCGTCCACGTTGCCGGTGACCATGGCCGTGAGCGGGATGTCGCCTTCGGTCTTGTTCTTGGGCAGCCGGGTGAGCGCCGCGTCGACGGCCGTGTTGGTGCAGGCCGCCACGCTCGTCACGGTCACCTGGCGCCGCCACCGGCCCAGCTGGATCACGAGCGGGATGTTCGCGCCCACGGGCACGTTCGAGAGCGTGAAGTGGCCCTGCGCATCCGTGGTCGTCGACACCAGCGGCTCACCCGTCACCTGCGACGAGCACGTGAGGCAGGAGACGCCGGGCGAGAAGGCCTGCACCGCGCCGTTGGGGACGTAGACGAGCGCGCCGTACAGCGGGTCGGCGCCGTTGGGCGCGTAGACGGTGCCGCTGAGCGTGGTCGAGCCCGCGTCGCACGACTGCTGCTGCAGGCAGAGGTTGGTGCACGCCGAGCCGCCGTCGGCGAAGTGGGGCACGTCGCAGACGCTCGCGTGGCCGCCGGCGCCGCAGACCTGGGGCGCGGTGCAGCTGCCGCAGTCGAGCAGGCCGCCGCAGCCGTCCGCCACGGGGCCGCAGTTCGTGCCGAGCTGGGCGCAGGTGCGCGCGTGGCAGCTGGGCGAGCCGCCGTCGGCGAGGAGGCCGTCGCCGCACTGGTTCACGCCGCCGCCGCCGCAGAAGCCGGTGGCGCAGGTGCCGCAGTCGATGGTGCCGCCGCAGCCGTCCGCGACCTTGCCGCAGGTGGCGCCGAGCGCCGCGCAGGTCGTCGGCTCGCATACGTGGCCGCCGCACTTCGACGGGCCGCCGCCGCCGCAGAACTCCGTCTCGCTGCAAGATCCGCAGTTGATGGTGCCGCCGCAGCCGTCGCCGATGGGGCCGCAGTTCGCGTTGGCGCTCTGACAGGTGCGCAAGCCGCAGCCGCCGCTCGACGCGGTGCTGCCCGTCGCGCCCGTGGCGCCGCCGTCGCCGGTGCCGGTCTTGGTGCCGGACTTGTGGCAGCCGACGAGGAGCACGGCGGCGAGGGCCGTGAGGGCGAGACCGGTGCGCATCTCCGAATCCTAGCGCGAAACCCCATCCCCGGCCCTTGCCGTCTCACGCGGGGCAGGGTGTGCAGTTGGGCTTCAAAATTGAGTCGCTCAGTACGGCGGCGCGATGAGGCCCGAGCTGTCCGCGATGTTGCCCGCGGGCGAGTAGTCGCAAATCGCCGTGCTCGAATAGATGAGGCTGGAGCAGCGCACGATCGCGCAGCCGACCTTGAGCGTCCCGCGGTTGGTGAGCTGGGTGTAGTGGCCGCAAAGATCCCAGTTGAGATTGGTCATGAAGTTGTAGCTCGCGCCATCGCACGTGTTCGCGGAGAGGTCGTAGTACTGCGCCTCCGAGTCCCAGGCGGCGACGGCGTCGGCCGGTGTCGCCGTGCCCGTCGACGCGTAGATGTTCTCGCCCACGCTGCCGCCCGGATAGGTCGAGCCCCGCTGCGGGTTGTGGTCGAGCAAGCCGTCGCCGTTCGCGTCGGTGCAGGTGTTCGCCCAGTTGAGCGCGATGGTCGCGAGCGCCGGGTCCCAGATCAGCGCAGGCAAGGCCGGGGTTGCCGGCGGGCTCACGTTCGCGCGCGCCTGGTTGTGCGCGTCGAGCCACGCCTGACAGGTCGGGTCGCCCGCGCACGACGGCGATCCGGTCGTCCCCGACGTTCCCGTGCTGGAGCTGCTCGAGCTCGACGACGCGCTGCTCGAGCTGGAGCTCGACGACGACGTGCCGGTCGAGGAGCTCGACGAGGCGCTGCTGCTGCTCGACGCAGAGCTGCTCGAGGATGACGTCGCGCTCGAGCTGCTGCTCGAAGAGGATGTGCCCGTCGACGACGTCGCGCTGCTGGAGGCGCTGGAGGCGCTCGATGACGTCGTGCCCGTCGCACTCGACGAGCTCGACGAGTCCGTTCCCGAGCCGCTCGATGCCGACGACGTTTCGCTGGCGCCACTGGAGCCCGTCGACGTCGCGCCGGAGTCGCTGGTGCTGGAGGGCGTGTCCGGCGAATCGACGGTGGCCACACAGCCGCCAAGCACCACCACGAGGATCGCCATCGGGACGCGCATGCGCTCGATCCTCCGGCCGCTCGCGAAGCAGCGTCAAGCCGACGAATCGCTTCGGCTTGGGCCCAAGGTCTGTCATTTTCGCGGGCCTTGGAGGTAGCGATGAGGCGCGTGGCTTTGGCGGTGACCGTTGGCGTGGCGCTCCTGGGTTGCGAGGACCCGCCGCCGCCGCGCGCCGATGCTCCGAAGCCTGCCGCTGCCGCGACTCCTTCCGCGCGCCGCGACGATGACGACGTGCTCGCTCGCGCGGCCCAAGCGCCGGGGCAAATCGCGGGTCAGCCTGCGGCGCCGAAGCCCGCCGGCGCGCGACCGCCAGAGCAGCTCTTCCGCGACGTGGGCTGCGTGGCCTGCCACGGGCCGAGCGCCGCGTTCCACAAGAAGCTCGTCGACGCGCGCGGCAAACCCGAAGCGGACATCGCCGCGTGGATCCTGCATCCGGAGAAGGTGAAGCCCAGCACGGCCATGCCCACCTTCGCCAACGTGGTCACCCCGGACGAGGCGCTCGCGCTGGCGAAGTGGATCAAGGCCGGCAACCCGCCGCCGTGATCAGCGATCGCGGCGGCGCTTGATGGCCAGGCCCAGCGCTGCCACGAGCGCGAACGCGAGGTCGCCCGCGCCGGTGCTCGCGCAGCCGCCGCCGCTCTTGCTGCCGGTGGTGCCCGTGCCGCCAGTCGAGCCGACGCTGCCGCCGGTGGTGCTGGTCGAGCCCGAGCCGGTGGTCACGCCAACCGAAGACGGACGGCAGGTGAGGGTCGACGGGTAGCAGCCGAACACCTGGTCGCCCTGGGCGTCGGTCATGGGCGTGCAGAGGTTGGCCGCGCCGCACTGCGAATCGCTGGTGCACGCGGGCGCGCAGTAGCCGGCCTGGCCGTCGACCTCGGTCACGCACTGCTCATCGGCGTGCGGGCAGTCCGCCGGCGAGCGGCAGGCGTGGCAGGTATCGCCGGCCGGGACCGTCGAACCCGTGCCGCCGCTGCCGCCGGTGCTGCTCCCGCCCGTCGTACCTGCCGTCGTACCCGCCGTCGCGCCCACGCTGGTGCCGCCGCTGGTCGCGCCCGCGCTGGTGGCGCCGGCCGACGTCGAGCCGGTGTTTCCGGTCGTCGCGCCGCTCGCGTTACCGCCCGTGCCGCTGCCGATGCCGCCGATGCCGTTGGTCAGGCCGGTGGTGGCGCCCGCGCTGGTCGCGCCCGCGGAGGTGGAGCTGCTCCCCGTCCAGCCCGAGCAGGTCTGCGAGCTCGGGTAGCAGCCCTGGTAGGTGTTGCCCGAGCCGTCCTGGAACTGGGTGCAGGTGGCGCCCGAGGCGCAGTCGGAGTCGCTGGTGCAGGTGGGCGCGCAGAAGCCGGTGGTGGAGCTGCTGCTCTCGGCGATGCAGAGGTCGCTCGCGTTGGCGCAGCCGTTGCCGCTGGCGTCGCACACGCCGCACATGTCGCCGCCCGAGCTGCCGCTGGTGCCGCCGGTGCTGGTGCTCGTGGCGCCGGTGCTCGTGGCGCCGGTGCTGGTGCTCGTGGCGCCGGTGCTGGTCGCGCCCGCGCTGGTCGCGCCGGTGGTCACGCCGCCGACGGTCGTCCCACCGGTGCTGGTGCTGGTCGTCGCCACGCCGCAGGCCGGGTAGTTCGCGACCATCACGGCCACGTCGATCGAGCCCCAGCCGGTGGCCTCGTCGTAGCCCGCGCCCGCCGAGGGGCCGGTGGTGCCGTTCGCCGAGATGTTGCCGCTGGTGATGTCGTGGAAGACCTGGGCGCCGCCGCTCTGCTGCGCCGCGCCGAGCTGGTACAGCGTCGAGTTCGGCAAGCCGAGCTTGCAGCCGCCAGCGTGGTCCGCGACGAGCGCGAAGATGCCCGCAGCCATGGGCGCCGCGGCGCTGGTGCCGTTGCCGATGCCCACGAAGCCACCCTGGCTGCTCACCAGGATGCCAATGCCCGGCGTGAGGCCGGCGAGGAGCGCGATGTCGGGCTGCTCGCGGCCCTTGCTCGAGTTGGTGCCCGGGCCGGTCTGCCAGCTCGGGTGGCCGAAGAAGACGCTCGCGCCGCCGCCGCCGGCCGCGGTCTGGCCCTGGATGTTCTCGTTCCACGCCTTCTCGCTGCCCCAGGCGGTGACCGCGTTCTGGCTGTTGAAGCTGCCGGTGTACATGGTGCCGCCCACCGCCACGACGTGCGGCGAGTCCGAGGGGAAGCCGCTGGAGGGGCTGGTGTCGCCGGAGCTGCGCGCGCAGCCGGTGACGCCGTCGTCACCCGAGGCCAGGAACCACGCCTGGCCTTCGGCTGCCCCCTGGGCGAACGCGTCGTCGGCGGCCGTAACGTCGCTCTGCTGCACCACGCCTTCGCAGCCGCCGAAGCTCACGCTGATGGCGTTGATGTCCGAGTGGCTGTTCACCGCATGCTGGATGCCGGTGGAGAAGAGCTCCGAGGCGCCCACCAGGATCATCGTCTCGCTCGCCAGGCCGGGCGCAGCGACGACGGGCAGCTCGGCGTCCATGCTCTCTTCGACGTCGAGGCCCTGCTGGTTGTCGTAGTCGTTCTGGTTGCCCGGGTCGACCTTGTCTTCCACGAGCTGCGTCGTGGCGTGCGCGTACTGCGAGTAGAAGCTGGTGATGTCCGTCTTGCGGTAGGCGACGCTCGAGTCCGGGTACGTGCCCAGCATGGCGGCCTTGGCGTGGGTGCCGGTGGAGCCAGCGTTGTGCACGGCGGTCATGTCGTAGAAGGCGCGGAAGTCGTCGGGGCCGAAGGTGGCGTTGCCCTGGCTGTCGGCGATGCGGTGGTGCGGGCGGAAGCGCGTGTCCAGGCCGCCCACGGCCTGCACCATCGACGCGTACGCCGTCGGCAGCGTGGGCTGGCTCTGGAAGGTCATGAACCGCAGGTGCTCGCTGGCGAGCTCGGCGTCGAACATGGTCACGCCGAGAAGCTTCTCGAAGCGGGCGACCGTCCCCAGGGTTCGGATGAAGAGCCGGTTCGGGTAGGTCTCGACCTGGAGGCCGGCCTCACGCAGGTACGCGGCCAGCGCGTCGTAGCGCTGCGCGCTCTGGCCGAAGCGCTCGCCGAACTCTTGAGGGGTGAGGAACCTTCGATACTGCGGCGACGCGGGATCCTGCTGGTCGCGCAGGAGCTGCTCCAGGCCGGCGTGGTCGGCCAGGGTCAGCGAGAGGGTCATGTACATGGGCTCGGCGCTGCTGGCGCGGTGGCTCACGGCGCCCGCGGGCAGGTCGCGCGGAGCGGCGGGCAGGTTTGCCCGCGCGGGCGTCGCGGCGGCGCCCAGGGCCAGGAGGAGGGGAGCGATGTGCATGTGCGGCCTCGCGCTCGACGTGATCGGGAGCTCGTCGAGGGGGCGGACGGATAGCAACGACCTGTTGGTGCGCTTCAAGTCGCTGCGTTCCGCACGCTCGCGCGAAATGAAGTCACACGTGCGAAAGGTGCGAGCATTCCCCACGGCGCCAGCGCGTCCGGCGTTGCCGAGGACGAATGCGCCAAGTGCGCGTGCTCGCTCGACTTGGCATCGGCGGCAGGTTCGCGTGGCGCGCGCGGCTGAGCCACCCAGAGGCCCTGAAATCACATCGCTTTTACGAATGTGGATTGAGGGTAATCCCTAATGATTTCGCTATGGGATTTGCCAATTTCCGAAATGGAAATGATTTTTCGACGCCGTTTCCGCACCGGCGAGGGCTTTTTTCGAAAATCGGGCGCGGAGCGATCCGTGAACCGGCTCTCCCAGAGGTGCTCGGGGCGCGCGTGCTCTTGATGCCGCGTGCTCTTGATGCGTGAACCGTGAACCGTCCGGATCACGAATCACGGGTTCACGAAGAACCCTCACGCATCGCGGGGGAACGCGACCACCCAAACCACCCCGCGTCACCGAGGAGAGAGCGCCCCCTGCGGCGGGTCCTCGAGGCCCCCCGCTTGTTTCGAGATCCCGAGGACCGACGCCGCTCGGGGGCACCCTCTCGTGTAGCCCATGCGCACGGACGGTGGAAGGGCCTTTCGGCACGACGTCACCGGCATGACCAAGACCCGGCCGCGCCCTCGTTCCCGCGCTTTCCAGGCGCTCTCCCGCGCGCCCGGTGAAAGCCACCTTCCGAATGCCGACATTGGGCTTGTTTGGCTCGCCGGGGGTGGGCGCGGCCGCGCCGCTCGCCGAGCCGCCGGGGACACCGCATGACATCGGGGCCCAGCGAGCACCTTCCGCCCGAACCCGCGCTCCAGGCCCAGCCCGAGCCCCCCGAGGGCGCGGTCAGGGCCCTGCTCGCCGCCACCGACGAGGGGCTGCTGGTCATCGGCCCGGATCGCCGCATCGCCGCCTGGAATCGACGCCTGGCAGAGCTCCTGCGTGTGCCCGAGGAGCTCCTGCAGCAGCGGAGCACCGAGGCCCTGGAGCTCGCCATCCGCGCCCAGGCCGAGGTGGGGCCGGGCCCCTCGCTGCCGGACTCCACGCAGCCGCCCTCGGAGGTGCTGCGCTACCTCGACGGCCACGCCGTGGAGCGCTCCTACGTGGACACCGACGGGGCGGGCGTGGGCAGCGTGTGGCTCTACCGCGACGTGAGCGAGCGCGAGCGCCTGCGAGAGCGCCTGCACGACTTTCAGGAGCGCGTCGACGACTTCTACGCGCACACGCCGGTGATGCTGCACTCCATCGACGCCGAGGGGCGCCTGAGGAGCGTGAGCGACGAGTGGGTCCGCCGGCTCGGCTACTCGCGCAGCGAGGTCATCGGCCGCCGCTCGGTGGAGTTCCTCACGCCCGAGTCTCGGCGCTTCGCCCAGGAGGTGGTGCTCCCCGCCTTCTTCCAGACCGGCTCCTGCCACGACGTGCCCTACCAGGTGGTCGCCAAGAGCGGCGAGATCGTGGACGTGCAGCTCTCGGCCACCTGCGAGCGCGACGCCTCCGGCAAGCTGCGGCAGTCGGTGGCGGTGCTGGTGGACGTGACCGAGCGCAAGCGGCTGGAGGTGGACGGCTCGCGGCTTCAGGGCGAGCAGCTCGCGCTGCGCCGCCAGGCCGAGCGCGCGGAGCGGCAGACCGCGTTCCTGGCCGAGGCGGGCACGCTGCTCTCGGAGTCGCTGGACTACGAGACCACGCTCAAGCGCCTGGGCGAGCTCTGCGTGAAGGAGCTCTGCGACTGGTGCCTCATCGACGTGCTCGAGGACGGGCAGTTCAAGCGCGAGGGCTGGGCCCACCGCGACCCGGCCAAGCGGGAGCAGCTGGCGGAGCTGGGCCGGCGCTTTCCGCCGTCGATGGGCGGGCCCAAGCCCATCGGCGTGGTGGCCGCGACGGGGAAGTCACTGCTCATCCCCGAGGCCACCGACGAGCTGATGGAGCGCTTCTTCCCGGATCCAGCGCACCGGCAGGCGCTGCGCGCGCTGGGATCGAAGTCGGGGATGGTGGTGCCGCTGCAGATCGGCAACCGCGTGCTGGGCGGGCTCAGCCTCATCTCCTCGACGCAGGCGTACGGGGAGGGCGACCTCGCGCTCGCCGAGGAGCTCGCCCGCCGCGCCGCGCTGGCCATCGAGCACGCGCGGGTGTACCGCGAGTCGCAGCAGACGCGGGCGCAGCTCGGGTTTCTGGCCGAGGCGAGCAAGGTGCTCGCCCAGAACCTCGACTTCGACGAGACCCTGCACCGCGTCTGCGAGCTCTGCACGCGGAGCCTGGCCGACTGGGCCATGCTCGGGCTGTTGGGCGGGGACGGGTTCGCGCAGGCGGCGTTTGCCTCGTCGCGCGAGAGCGACAACGCCATGCTCAAGGAGCTCCGCGGCGGCTTCCCGCGCACGCTGGTGCCGGGCTCGCTCTTCGACCGGGTGATGCGCTCGGGCCAGCCGGTGCTCCTGCCGGTGGTGGACCGCGAGACGGTGCTGCAGAACGTGGCCACGCCGTCGCTGCAGCGGGCCATCCTCAGCCTGGGCTGCGAGAGCGCCATGGTGTTGCCACTGGTGGCGCGCGGGCAGGTGATGGGCGCGCTGGGGCTGGTGTCGCGCAGGACCGAGCGGCGCTACGGGCCGGCCGATCTGGAGCTGGCCAGGGAGCTCGCGGGTCGCGCCGCGGTGGCGCTGGAGAACACCCGGCTGTACCGGACCGCGCAGGAGGCCGTGGGCCTGCGCGACACCTTCTTGATGATCGCCTCGCACGAGCTGAAGACGCCGCTCACGCCGCTCAAGGCGCTGGTGGAGATCGCCGACCGGCGGCTGCGCCAGGGCGGCGCGGTGGACGCGACGCTCATCGGGCGGCTCAAGCGGCCCATCGCCCAGCTCTCCGCGCTGGTGGAGGACCTGCTGGACAGCGCGCGCATCGACTCCGGGCGGCTCAAGTTTGTTCTCGCGCGCCTCGACCTGGGCGAGCTCATCACCGAGGAGGTGGATGCCTTTCGGGTGTCGCACGGCGAGCGGACGGTGAAGCTCGAGCTCGGGCCCGGGCCGTTCATGGTGAAGGGCGACCGCGCCCGGCTGGAGCAGGTGGTGGCCAACCTCCTGGACAACGCCGCCAAGTACTCGCCCATGGCCACCGCGCTGCGCGTTCGGGTGTTCACCGAGGGCGCGGAGGTGCGGTTCTCGGTGACCGACTCGGGGATCGGCATTCCCAGCGAGCAGCAGAAGCGCGTCTTCGAGCGCTTCTTCCGCGCCGCCAACGCGCCCATCAGTCGCTACGGCGGGCTGGGGCTGGGGCTCTTCATCTCGCGGGACATCGTGCAGGGACACGGCGGGCGGATGTGGCTCGAGAGCGAGTCTGGCCGCGGCGCGACGTTCTTCGTGGCCCTGCCCGCACTGGGCGAGTCGGGCTAGGCTGCGCCGCCATGGGCCCGCGAGCGTGGTTGCTTCTGGTTGGCGCGGGTCTCGCGTTGGCGCTCGCGTGGCGGCCGTCGGAGCTCACACTTCCGCCGCACGGCGAGCACGCCTGGCGCGACGCGGATGGCATCGGCATCGCGCGCTGCTTCGTTCGAGAGGGCGTCGCGCTGTGGCGGCCGCGGGTGATGGAGCGCGGTGCGACCCCCGGCGTGGTGGGCATGGAGTTGCCGCTCGTGAACGCCATGGGCGCTGGGCTCATGAAGCTGCTCGGCATCGCCGACGCGTGGGCGCGGCTGCCCTGCTGGCTCGCGTTGGTTCCGCTCGCGCTGGGCGCCACGGCGCTCGGTCGGCGGCTCTTCGGCGACCCGCGTGCCGCCGCGCTGACCGCCGTGGCGCTGGTGCTGCAGCCGCTGGTGCTCGTCTATTCGCGCAAGTGCATGCCCGAGCTGCCCATGCTCGCCGCGCTGGTGTGGGCCGTGGCGCTCGCGCACGACGCGCTCCATCGGCCGTCGATGGCGAGCGCCGTCGCGGCGGGGCTGCTCTTCGCGCTGGCCGCGGTGCTCAAGCCGACAGGGCTCGCGGCTGCAATTCCCGTCGCGATCTGGGCCGCCCGGACCCGGCGATTCGGCGCTGCAGCGGTGATTGCGGTGATTCCGACGGCCGCGGCGGCGCTCTGGTTCGCGCACGCGCGCGCTCTCGAGGCGGAAGGGTTGCCGCTCTTCAAGCTGCACCAGGACTGGTTCGAGTGGCTGCACCTCGCAGGCAGCCCGAGCTTCTGGTCGATCGTCCTGGGGCGCGTGCTGCACACCTACCTGCTCTGGCCGACCGTGATCTGGATGGTGCTGCGCTGGCCCGTGGTGGTTGCGCTCGCGCGTGAGCACCGCGCGCTCATGGCCTGGCTGGGCGCGGCGCTCTTCGTCGTCATCCTCTTCGGAAGCCACAACGCGCAGCACCCGTACTACGCGCTGCCGCTGCTCGTGCCGATCGCGCTCTTCGTGGGCGGCTTTGCGGCGCGGGCGAGCGCGCTCCACGCGCGACCGGAGCGCGTGGCGATGGCCTTTGCGCTCGTCTTCGCGATCACCGCCCTGGTGCGCGCCGAGCAGCGACGGACGCCGTTCCCGATCGACGCCGCGGCGTTGGTGGCCTCGGCCGCGCACGTCCCTGCGGGACTGACCGTAGCCACCGACGCGCACTCGCCGGTGGTGTCGCTGGTGCTGCTCGACCGGTTGGGTTGGGCGCGGCCCGCGGAAGAATTGAAGCCCGCGGCCATCGACGCGCTTCGTTCGCAGGGCGCAGCGGTGCTGGTGGAGTCGAGCTTTGGTGGGTGGCTGCCACCCGAGACGCGCGCCGCGCTGCCGCCGCCGGTGTACGCCGACGACGTGCTCAGGGCATACGCGCTGTGAAGTGACGTTGACATCTGCCGATCGACCTGACCGGATCGTGCGAACGCGGAAGGAGACCCGTGGAAGCTCCAATGCAGGTCGTTGCCGAGGCGCCGGCGGAACACGCGCACGCCTCTGCGCGCAAGGGGGCGCTCATCCTCGGCGCCATCGGCGTTGTCTTCGGTGACATCGGCACCTCGCCGCTCTATGCGTTTCAGGAGTGCGTGAGCGAGCGCGGCGTGCCGGCCGCGCAGGCGTCGAACGTGCTGGGCGTGCTCTCGCTCATCTTCTGGTCGCTGATGATGGTGGTGACCATCAAGTACCTCGCGTTCCTCATGCGCGCCGACAACCGCGGCGAGGGTGGCATCTTCGCGCTGCTCGCGCTGGTGCCTCCGTCGGCGCGCAAGACGGGCGAGACCATCGGCTGGGTCACGCTCCTGGTGGTCGCGGGCGCGGCGCTGCTCTTCGGCGACGGCATCATCACGCCGGCAATCTCGGTGCTCAGCGCGCTCGAGGGCCTCGAGGTCGCGACGCCGGTGCTCCACGACGCCATCGTCCCGCTCACGTGCCTCGTGCTGCTCGGCCTCTTCGCCATCCAGAGCCGCGGCACGGGGAAGGTCGGCGCCATCTTTGGCCCGGTGATGGTGGTCTGGTTCGTGAGCATCGGCGTGCTCGGGTTGGTGCAGATCGCGAAATATCCCGCGGTGCTCTTCGCGCTCTCGCCCACGCACGCGGTGACGTTCTTCATGAGCCACGGCTGGAAGGGATTCGTGCTCCTCGGCTCGGTCGTTCTCGCGGTGACCGGCGGCGAGGCGCTCTACGCCGACATGGGCCACTTCGGCCGCGGGCCGATCCGCATGGCCTGGCTCGGGCTGGTGCTGCCCTCGCTGGTGTTCAGCTACTTCGGCCAGGGCGCGCTGGTCTTGCAGGATCCGTCGAAGGCCGATCAGCCCTTCTTCGGCATGGTGCCGCAGGGCCTGGGCACCTGGGCGCTGGTTGCGATTGCCGCGCCGGCCACGGTGATCGCCTCGCAGGCGCTCATCTCGGGCGTGTTCTCGCTGGCGCACCAGGGCGTGCAGCTCGGGCTCTTCCCGCGCGTGGAGGTGCGGCACACCTCGGGCGAGTCGGAGGGGCAGATCTACGTGCCGGGCCTCAACTGGGCGCTCGCCATCGCGTGCCTGGCGCTGGTGCTGGGCTTCAAGAAGTCGAGCGCGCTGGCGGCGGCGTACGGCCTGGCGGTGAGCGGCACCATGGCGGTGACGTCGATCGTGTACTTCGAGGTCACGCGCAAGACCTGGAAGTGGCCGCTGAGCAAGGCGCTGCCGGTGCTGCTGCTCTTCCTCTCGTTCGACCTGCCGTTCCTGGGCGCGAATTTGTTGAAGTTCAAAGAAGGCGGCTACCTGCCGGTGCTGGTGGGCGCGCTCTTCTTCGCGGCGATGTACGTGTGGCGCCGCGGGCGGCTCTTGCTCGGTGAGTACAATGCCGCCCAGTCGCCGAACTTGAACGACTTCCTCACGCGGCTGAAGGCCGGCGAGTGGAGCGACGTGCCGCGCGTGCCGGGGACGGCGGTGTTTCTGACCACGGTCGTCGACACCGCGCCGCCGATCCTGCTGCGACACATGAAGCGCGTTCGCGCGCTGCCCGAGCGGGTGGTGCTGCTCACGCTGATCACCGAGCACGCGCCCTCGGTCCCCGACGCGACCCGGGCGACCGTGAAAGACCTGGGGCAGGGCTTCGTGCAGGCCGTGGAACATTTTGGTTACATGGAGCAGCCCGATGCGCCGGGGGTGCTCGCGCGCGCCGCGAAGGCCGCAAGCCTCGACCTCGGGCTCGACCAGGCGACGTACTACCTCGGCCGGGAGACGTTCCTCGCCACGTCGAAGGGCCGCATGGGGCGCTACAGCGAGATGCTCTTCGCGGTGCTTTCGCGCAACAGCCACACGGCGTCGTCGTACTTCGCGATCCCGCCGGAGCAGGTCATCGAGCTCGGCGTGCAGATCGATCTCTAGTCAGCGCACGAAGTAGGTCTGCTGCAGCTCCGTGGCGCCGATGATCGCCCGCGAGAGCGCCGCGCGCACCTTCTCGGGCTCGCGGCCCAGGCTCATCGCCGCGTCCTTGAGCTCGGCGTCGAAGAGCAGGAACGGCTTGCGGTGCGCCACCGTGTCTGCCTGCCGGAGCTGGAACCAGACCAGCTGCGCGGTGGCCATCGACGCGCGCGCGCGGTTCGGCTCTTCGGCGAGCGTCTGCAGCCGCACCTCGTGCAACAGGGCTACGAGCTGCATGGCCTCGGTGAGGGTGGTGGGCTGGAAGTCGCGGTAGAGCTCGATGAGATCCTGGGCGAGGTGATTGGCCGCGAGCTGCGCGCCGAGCGCGTCGTGCTGCGCAGCGGCCAGGCGAGCGGCCACCCAGTTGCTTCGCGCGCGCAGCCACACCTCGTTGTCCACGCCGCGGCGCAGGGCGTCGAGCTTGGGCCCGCTCTGCGCGAGCGTCGCCTGGGCTTCCTGCCACGCGCCTCGACCCGCCGCGTCCCGGGCCTTCGAGGCGTCCTCGGCCAGACGCGGCAAGGCATCGACGGGATCGGCTCCCGGCTTCGCGACCTTCGGTGCGACAGGCGAGGGAGCAGGCGCCGGTGCTGCGCTCGTCAGGGCCGCCGACAGCAGGCACGCAAGGAGGGTGTGCATGCTCCAAGGCTGTGCACGCCCTCCTTGCCTTGCGCGCCGGCCGCCGGGGCCCACGCTCGCCTGGTCGGCTCACGCGGGCCTCGCACATCGCGGGGCGCCCAGGCCCATCTGCAGCTGAAGGGCGCGGGCCAGGTCGGCATCGCTCCGCAGCGACAGCCACTCGGCAAGGCGGTGGCGCTGGCTGGACACCATCTCGAACGCGAGCCTCGCCAGGGGCCGCAGTCCCGGGCTCGCGAGCCGCATGGCCCAGGGACGGTACGCGACGAGCGCCCAGAGGCAGACGATGAACGCGTCCGGCCCGCGGTACACGCCGCCCGCGTTGTCGACGACCACCAGCTCGTCGTCACCGGGGGCCAGCCCCGGGAAGCGCGCGGCCACACCCGGCGCCTCCCGCGACACCAGCTCCAGCTCCACCAGCGACGGCTGCTGCTCCAGCCAGGCCCGGCACCGGCAGCAGAAGCCGCACTCCGCGTCGTACAGCACGGTGAGGTGCTCGATGACCATGACCGGCTCCTAGGCGATCCGCGCGGTGGCGGTGAGGATCTGCGTCGGCGCGACCGGAGGCGGCGCATGGCGGATGAGCGCGCGGCGGCGGATGCGGCTGAAGACGAAGAGGTTGAAGAAGTGCATGGCGCCGAGCACGAGGAGCACCGTGCCGACCTTGTCGCCGACCATGCCCACCGTGGACATGGCGTCTGCGGCCCGGTACCAGCCGTTGAGCGTCTCGAACACGTAGCCGATGTTGATGAGGTAGAAGCCGACGACGAGCAGGTGATTCACGGCGTCGGCGAGCTCCGTGTTTCCGGCGAACGCGTCCACCAGGAAGACGCGTCCGTGCTTGTAGAGCGTGCGGCCCACCCAGGCCGCGGCGCCCACGCACAGGATGAGGTGGGCGAGCTGTCCAACGATGGCGAGATCCATGACCGACTCCTCGGTGCGGGGCGACTCCATGTCGCCCTCTGCCATCCGTTACAGGAGTCGTCGGCGCCGGTTGCGGGTGCCGCGCAAGTGCGCGGTGGGTCAGGGCTTCCAGCTGGTGAGGAAGCTCAAGAACACGTGCGCCGGCGGAATCAGCGCCAGCACCAATCCGAGGAACAACATCGGCTCGCGCGCGAGCGAGCGCCGTGTGCGCCAGGCCTGGAGCATGCCGCCGAAGAAATAGAAGAAGACCACCAGCTCCAGAATTCCGCCCGGGATGGGCGTGTAGCGCGTGATCGACTGGAGCCCGAAGTGGTCGAGCGTGAAGCGCAAGCCGTGGAGCGCCTCGCAGGCGACGCCGAGTCCGAACACCGTCGTCGACGCGTCCAGCGGCAGCTCGAGCCGAGGCGCGTCGAGCCCCGCGAGCCGCCAGTGTCGCCGCAGCAGTCCGAGCGCCGCGAAGCTCCCCGCGAGGACGACGAGCGCGATCAGCGTCGGCACCACTTCGAAGTGCGCGTACGAGATGTAGCGACCGTCCGGAAGCTGGGCGCTGGCGAGCTCGGTGAGCGGCGAAACCTCGGAGGCCGCGCGCACGTGCGGCGTGAGCGAGAGCGTGAAGGCCCAGAGCGACAACCCCGCAGCCGCGGTGCAGAGCAGGGCGGCGCCGCGCTGCCACATGGCCTCGTCGGGCGGGAGCGCGTCCGGGCCGTCGAGCGAGGCCTGCTCCAGCGCGCGCCGCAGCTCGGCGGCCGAGGCAAATCGCCGAGACGGATCCGCCGCGAGCGCGCGATGCACAATGGGCTCGAGCGCCGCAGGAACCGGACGCAGGCCCGCAGTCGGCAGCTCGCCGGTGAGCATTTGATAGAGCACCACGCCGAGCGCGTACACGTCGGTGCGCGCATCGGCCGGCGTGCCCTGGAGCACCTCGGGCGGCAGGTAGTGCGGCGTTCCGAGGAGCTGATCGGCGCGGGTCACGGTCCAGCCGGCGTCTTCGGGCGCGAGCAACCGCGCGATGCCGAAGTCGCTCACGTGCGCATGGCCCGCAGTGTCGAGCAGGATGTTCGCGGGCTTGATGTCGCGGTGGATGACGCCTTTGGAATGCGCGAGCTCGAGCGCTCCGGCGACCTCCGAGGCGACGCGCACCGCATCCGTCGCGGGCAGCGGCAGGCACGCGGAGAGCGGCTTGCCGTCGATGAACTCCATCGCCAGGTACGGCTGCCCGTCGCTCTCGCCGCAGTCGTAGATCTGCACGATGTTCGGGTGCGCCAGCTTGGCCAGCGCGTGGCCCTCGCGCAAGAAGCGCTCGCGCATGGCGGGATCGGTGGCGAGCTCGGGCGCGAGCAGCTTCACCGCCACGGTTCGATCCAACTTCGAATGTCGCGCCTTGAAGACGCTGCCCATGCCGCCGTGCCCGAGCTCCTCGCCGAGCTCCAGCGCGTCGCCGAGCTTCGCGGGCGGGAGCTCGGCCTCGAGCAGGCAGCGCGCACACACGCCGGCCGCGCCCACGCTTCCGCCACAGCGCTGGCAGGCAGCCGCCGGGACGCTCATGGGGCGCGAAGCAGCTCCATCATCTCGGCGTCGACCTCGGACGCGTCGGCCACGGTGTCGGCGACCTCGGCGCGCACCAGCTCGCGAAAGCGGCCGCGCGCGCGGTGCAGGAAGCTCTTCAACTGAGGAACCGTCATCTTCTCCTTCGTGGCGAGCTCGGCATACGAGAGCTGGCTCTCGCCTCGAAAGTAACTCTGGATGAGCTCGAACGGTCCAGCCCGGCCGCCCTGGCCGTACTCGCTGCGCAGCCGCTGCAGGGCGCGGTCGAAGACGGCCTGGGCCCACGCGCGTTGAAAAGCAGCCTCGGCGTCGTCGGGCGCCTCGAGGACCAGGCGCTCGGCGAGCTCGGCGTCGAGGGGCACGGTGCGTCCGCCGCCGCGCCGCTCGGCGCTCGCTGCGGCGCGCAGGTTGGACACATGGTGCGTCAGCGCGGTCTTCAAGTAGCCGCGCAGCCGCCCGCGCGCTGGATCGAGCCGGCCGAGCACGTCGGACTCGAGCAGCCGGAGTGAGAAGCCCTGGACCGCGTCCTCGGCCTCGGCGGCATTGAGCCCGCGTCGGCGCAGGTACACGTAGAGGGGGCTCCAGTAATCGCGAAGCAGGGCCTCCAGGATCTCTTTGCGGCGGGCGGGAGCCTCGCGCCCCGAGAGGATCAGCGTCCACCGCGTGCTCGGAAACTCGCTGCTCGCGGGGCTCGGCATGCGCGGCACTCTAGCACGCGCGCTCAGCGGCACTTCCAAATGGGGCATATTCAGAATTGAATTGACCAATTCGAAGTTGTTGCCAACTTCTGCCTGATTCAATAGGGTGCCCGGCGAATTCAGGAGTCCTTCGCCTCTAACTTGGAGAAAAACGATGCCCCGTCCGCCGAATGTCGATCCTCTTCGCGCCACCATCCGCAACCTGGGCCAGCAGATTGGCCAGGAGCTCGCGGCCGCCTTCACCAACTCGTTCAACACCGCGGTCGACAAGAACGGCCTGCGCAACAACGTGTCGGGTGCGAAGCGCGGGCGTCCGGCGTCGGTGTCCGGCGGCGCGGCGTGCGCCGTGGCGGGCTGCGGCCGCAAGCGCGCGGCCAAGGGGCTCTGCCAGAACCACTACGCCAAGGCCCACCGCCTCAAGATGAACCTCGAGAAGCTCTCCTCCGGCGACTACAAGCTGCTCGCCGAGGACGGCCGCGCCACCCGCTGGTCGAAGTAGATCAGCGCCGTCGCACTCCGAAGACCCGGTGCCCACCTGGGCCCGGGTCTTCGTGTTTTCAGAACGTGGGGATTCTCGTTTTTGCACACTGCGATCGCGGTGTTCGCGAAGTTGGAAATTCCAAAGTAGAACGGATGGTGAAGTTCGCGCGGTCGCACGCCGAGGAGGTCTGCAGAAGCGGCGGGCGGTGGAGCGTTGGAGCGGTGAGGAGGTCCGCAGGAACGGCGAGCGGTGGAAGCACTCAGGGCTCGAGCGGGCCCTGCGCGAGCGCGCTGTTGTAGTAGCGCGCGTCGCCGGTGACCTCGCGGCCCACCCAGGCGGGCTTGGGGAAGGCGGTGTCCACCGCGGGCAGCTCCAGCTCGGCGATCACCAGCCCCTGGTGCATCCCGTGGAACTCGTCGACCTCCCAGGTGAAGCCGCCGTGGTCCACCAGGTGCCGGGTCTTGTCGAGCACGCTCGGGCAGAGGGCGAGCAACGCCCGCCCGTCGCTCACCGGAATCGGGTACTCGAACTCGGCGCGGCTCACGCCGTCCACCGAGCTGCCCTTGATGGTGAGGAACGCGGCATCGCCCTTGAGGCGCACGCGCACCGTGCGCGAAGGCTCCGAGCACAGGTACCCCTGAGCGATGCGTACGGCCGCGCGGGCCTCGCTCCGCCAGGCGTAGCTCTGGGGAAGGAACTTGCGCTCGATTTCGGTGGCCATCAGTGACAGGTGCCGTTGGTGCAGGTGTGCGCGTTCGGCGGGCAGTCGCTGGCCGAGGTGCACGAGCCGCAGCGGCCGGTGGACGCGTTGCAGCCCTGGTTGCCGGTGCAGTTCGAGTAGGTCACGCACTGCACGCACTGGGTGGCGCAGTAGGGCGTGCCGGCATCGTGGGCCTCGCACTCCGCGTCGTTGAGGCAGCGGGTGCAGCCGACGCTGGTGCAGTAGATGCCCTGGCCGCTGTTCTGGCACTGGGTGTCGTTGAGGCATGGCAGGCACAAGCCGTACGTGGCGGAGCTCGGGGTGTGGTCGCACTCCGAGGAGAAGCCGTTGGGATCGCACGCGCCGCCGTCGACGTAGCAGGGGATCACGCAGGCGCCGTGCGCGTAGCCGGTGGCGTCGCAGATCTGGCCGGCGGGGCACTGGCTGTCCTGGTTGCACCCGCAGAAGTGATCCGGCTGGCAGACCGGGGCGTCGCCGCCGCAGCCCGCGTTGCTCGAGCACTGGCACTCGCCGCTGTTGGCGCCGCAGGTGAGGTTGGCGGGGCAGTTGGCATCCACCGAGCACGAGCCGCAGAAGCCCGCCAGGCAGCCGGGCAGATCGAAGGGGCAGTCGGTGGCGCTGAGGCACTGCACGCACTTCTTCGCGGTGGTGTCGCAGAACGGCTCCTGGGGGTGGTTGCAGTCGCGATCGGCGAGGCAGCCCACGCAGAGCTGGCTGGCCGGATCGCAGACGGTGTCGCCGCCGCAGGGGTAGCCGCACGGGCCCTGGTTGCTGCCGCCGTCGACGCGCGTGGTGCCGCAGGTGCCGTCGCTGGAGCAGTAGGGCGAGGTCGACGGGCAGTCCGAGTCGAGGAAGCAGGGCGCGCAGTTGTGGGTGCTCTGGCCCTCGATGCACATCGTTCCGCAGGTGTTCACCGGCGTGCAGCCCGTGCCGTCCGGGCAGTCGGAGTTCACGATGCAGCTGCCGCACTCGTAGTTGCTGGAGTTGCAGCCGGCGTTGTTCGCGGGGCAGTCGGCGGCGCTGCCGCACTCCACGCAGAAGCCCACGCAGATGTTGGCGCCGGCATCCAGCGCCTGGCAGTCGGCGTCGTTGCGGCAGTACACGCAGCCGTCGCTGGTGCAGTACAGGCCCTGGCCGATGGCCTGGCACTGCGAGTCGCTCAGGCAGGGCACGCAGAGGCCGTAGTTGGGCGAGCTCGTGGAGGTCACGCAGTAGGGCGAGCCGCCGTTGGGGTCGCACGCGCCGGCCGCGGTGGTGCAGGGCTGCACGCAGTAGCCGCTCCAGTAGTTCACGCCGTCGCAGACCAGGCCGCTCGGGCACTGGGTGTTGTTTGCGCAGCCGCACTGCTTGGTGGCGGGCACGCACACCGGCGCGTCACCGCCGCAGTTCGCGTTCGAGTGGCACTCGCAGATGTTCTCGTTGAGGTTGCAGGTCTGGCCGGTGGGGCAGTCCGAGGCCTGGGTGCAGCCGCCGCAGTAGCCCTGGTAGCAGCCGGGCTCGTCGAGGGTGCAGTCCGACGCCGCCAGGCACTGCACGCAGGAGCCCTGGGTGGTGTCGCACTTGGAGTTGTAGCCGTCGGTGCAGTCGGCGTCGGCCAGGCAGTCCACGCACTGGCCCGTCTGCGTGTTGCAGAGCTGGGGATCGCAGGCGGGGCCGCCGTTGGCGCAGTTGGCGCCGCTGGTGCCGCCGGTGGTGTTGGTCGCGGTGGTGGAGCCGCCCGTGCTGGAGCCGGCGGTGGGCCCCGACGTGCCCGTGCTGCCCGCGCCGGTGGTGGTGGTGGTCGCACCGGTCGCCGCGCCGCCGGTCGACGACGACCCGTTCGACTTGGAGCAGCCCACTGCGATGAACCCAGCGACGAGGACGACGAGCCCTGCGCGAATGCTCATCGCCGGGCCCCGCTCAGCAGCGTCACCGTCTTGCGCGCGCCGCCCTGAACCGCGCCCACGGGCTTGTGCCGCAGCTGCGAGGGGCACTGGTTCGAGTCGCATGCGGGGCAGGAGCTGCCGTCGCTGCACTGGCAGTCGCACTGGCAGTTGCCGCCGTTGCAATAGGCCTCGGCGCCGGTGCTGCCGCTGCCGTCGTCCTGGCTGCAGTCGTTGCCGCAGCTGCCGCAGTTGTAGGTGTCGCTGTTGTAGTCGGGGCAGGCGCCGTTGCAGTCCGGCGTGCCCGAGTCGTCGCAGGCGCAGTTGGAGTCCACGCAGTAGCCCGTGCTGCACGCGTTGCCGCAGGCGCTGCAGTTGTTGGGGTCGTTGGAGAGGTCGTTGCACTGGCCGGTGCCGTCGCAGTCCATCTGGCCGTCGGGGCAGGTGGCGGTGTCGCACGAGGCCGAGGTGCCGTCGGGGCACTGGGTGGTGCCGTCGGCGCAGTAGCAGACGCACACGCCGTTCTCACACTGGCTGGTGGAGGAGCCGGTGTCGTCGAGGCAGTTCTCGCAGGAGTCGCCGCAGTGCTGGGCGTCGCTCAGGGTGTCCGGGTCGGCGCAGCTGCCGTCGGGGCAGACCGCGGAGCCGTCGGCGCAGCCGCACTGGCCGTTGTTGCAGGTGCCCGAGTTGCAGATGTACTGGCTGTCGGTGTCGCCGCAGCCGCCACAGTTCGACGGATCGTTGGTGATGTCGGTGGCGCAGCTCCCCGAGCCGTCGCAGTCCATGGTGCCCGCGTTGCACGAGCTGGTGCAGCTCGAGGCGTTCTGGCCGTCGGGGCAGTCGCTGCCGTCGGCGGGGCAGATGCAGTGGCAGGTGCCGTTGTCGCAGGTACTGGCCTCGCTGCCGGTGGCGTTGGCGCAGTTGAACTCGTCGCCCAGGTTGCTGCAGCCGCCGCAGTTGTTGGGGTCGGAGTTGCCGTCGGTGTCGCAGTTGCCCGAGCCGTCGCAGTCGAGCAGGCCGCCCTGGCAGTCGGTGTTGGTGGTGGCTTCGGGGCAGTTGGCGCAGGCGGTGTCATCACAGGGCGTCTGGCCGTCGGGGCAGATGCACTGCTGCCCGGCGCAGCTGCCGGAGGCGCATTCGTTGCCGCAGCCGCCGCAGTTCGACGGGTCATTGGCGATGTCGGTGGCGCAGTTCCCGCTCATGTCGCAGTCGGCGGTGTCCTGGGCGCAGCTGGCGCTCGACTCGCACGAGTCCGCGGTGCCGTCGGGGCAGGCGGTGGTGCCGTCGGGGCACATGCACACGCACTGGCTGTTCTCGCAGGTGGCGCCGGTGCTGCCGATCTGATCCGCGCAGCTGTTGCCGCAGGTGCCGCAGTTCTGCGCGTCGGTGGAGAGGTCGTGGCAGCCGTTGCCGTCGCCGCAGTCCTGCTCGCCGTTCTGGCAGCAGGAGGAGAGGGTGCTGCCGTCGGGGCAGGCGCCGGAGCCGTCCGAGCACTGGCAATCGGCGGTGCCGTCGTTGCTGCCGTCGCCCACGCAGTCGCAGCTGGTGTCGTCGCTGGAGCAGGTGCCGCCGTTGGCTGTGCAGCTCGAGGCCGCGCAGCTATTGCCCGAGCCCACGTCGCAGAGGCCCACGTTGCGGTTGCAGCTGCCGCTCGCGCAGTCGTCATCGCTGCCGCAGGACTGGCACGTGTCGGCGCTGCCGCCGGAGCTGCCCGTGCTGCCGTCGGTGCCGGTGCTCCCGCTGGTGCCGCCGTTGCCGTTGCCGCCGGTGCTGCCGCCGCTGGAGCTGGTGGTGCTGCTGGAGCTGCTGCCCTTCCCGCAGGTGATGGCGTTCGGGTAGTCGTAGCTCTGGATGTTGTAGGTCTTGCTGCCGAGGTCGACGTCCTTGTGGATGCCGCCGAAGTGCGGAATCTCGAGGTTCACGCCGGCCGTGCCGCCCACGTTGAAGTACACGTCGCCGGCGAGGTCCGACACGCACTGCGGGTCGCCGTTGGTCTCGCCGGCGGAGAACGAGGCCGAGCCCTCCGCGCCGAGCTGGCAGTTCACGCCGATCTCCGGGCCGGCGACGCCCGCGACCTGGAATTTGAGATCCGCGTCGATCTCCACGTAGGCCTTGGCGTTGGCCTTGCCGGAGAGGGTGAGGCTCTGGTTGAAGCTCGGGTCGTAGCCGCCCTTGGGCGCCGCGCCGTTGTTGTAGTCGTAGATGAAGCCCGCGGTGAGGCCCACGCCCGCGTGCGCGGTGCCGTGCAGGTTCACACTGCCCGAGGCCTCGGCGTGCGCCTTGCCGGTCAGCCCGAGCGTCGGGAACACGGGAACGGGGCCGAGTTGGATCTCGCCGAGCGGGAAGCTGGCGCTGAAGAGCGTCCAGTCCTTGGAGTACGAGGCCGACGCGGTGGCGTCGAGGGTCACGTCGATCGCCGGCGTACCCGTGGCGATCACGCTGAAGGTCTGGATGTGGAAGCCCGAGGTGACGACATCGATGTCGATCTGCGAGGTGAACGACGCCGTGCCCTGGATGCTGCCGGAGATGGGCGAGGGCATGCCCACGCTGCCTGACTTGCTCTGGGTGGGCGGGTTGATGGTCTTCTTCCACTCCAGGCGCGGCTGGTGGTGGGTCTTCAGGTCCTTCACGATCATGTGGCCGTGGAGCCAGCCCGTCTCCACCACGTCTGCGATGCTGCCCTCGCGGGTCATCACCACCCAGCGGTTGCCCTCGCGGTGGACGGACACGATGCTGCGGATGAAGCCCTCACCGCCGCAGGAGCTGTTGCAGTACAGCGTGTAGCCCGGGCCGAGGCGGCGCAGCCAGCCGGCGTTGGGGCCGCGGAAGAGGAGCCGGTCGCCCTCGATGGAGACCGCGTTCTTCGCGGGCGTCTTGCCCACGTCGATGGCCATGGGGTTGAGCACCAGGTTCTTGTTCGGCTCGCCGAAGGCCTTGTGGAGCGCGGGGTAGTCCACCTTCCCGTCGGGCGTGACGAACGTCTGGTTGGTGTTCTTCTGTGCCGGCGCAGGCGGCTGCGACTTGCCACACGCAACCAACGCACAACACAGCACCAGCCCGAAGCGGGCATTCGAAACGAGGCGCATGGTCACTCTCCCGAGGGAGAGTGTGCCATGCGGCGCGAAGCGCGAGCCAACGGTTCCTCACACGCGGAGTGTGGGCGGATCGCGCTTGGATTTTCCGGTACGCAGCGCGTTACAACAATTCTTAGCTCGCAGCTTCGAGAAGAGACTGGGACTCCCCTGGCGGCGTGCGCTCCAAACGACCCAGACGGGTGGTCAGCGGGCAGCGGTCCACCCGTCGACCCGGGCGGGGCCCGCGGCGTCGCGCGCCTCGGGCGCAGAGGTAATCCGCGGCGGCGAGATCCTGAGGCGGGTGCGGCGCCCGGCGGCGCTCCCCGCGCGGATTCGCGAGCCGGCAGTGGCCGACTTCATCGAGCGCTTGCGCACCTCGGCGCCCCGCCCGAGCAGCTGACGGACAAGCGAGCGCGAGGCCGCGCGCTGCGGAAAAACGCTTCCGAGCGTCGCGACGCGCACGGCCCAGGTCAGCGCCCTTGCGGTCTGCGCCGCGCCAACCGGGTGCTCGGAGAAGAGGCGGCCAGGCCGGCACGCGGACTGCAACTCCTGCCCCGTGCGTGCGAAGCGGCCGCTGTCGGCCCGCGCACCAGGAGGATGAACCCTTGAAACTGAACCGTGCGCTTCTCCTCGCCGGCGCCGCCGCGTGGCTGGCCCTGGGATGCAACTCGAGCAGCACCACCACGGCGTCGACCACGCCCGAGGCCGCGGTGGCCGTCGACGAGGTGGCCGCGGCGAACAACGACGCCGCCTGGAGCTACGCCGTCGCCGACACCTTCACCGATCCGTTCCTGGCCGCAATCCAGATCAAGCACCGACCGATTCCGAGGCAGGCGGTGGTGGTCTTCGATCCGGTGGCTGCGGCGAACACCATGGCGGCGTCGGCGGCGAACTACTACTCGCCCTCGAGCTGCGTGACGGCCACGGCGAATGGCGCGGTGGCGACGTTGAAGTTCAACGGCTGCAATGGCCCGGTGGGTCTCACCGAGCTCGACGGCACGCTCGTGGCCACCTACAGCTCGAGCTCTGCGGGGCCGCAGTTCGTGCTCACCTCGAACGGCCTCACCATCTCGGGCGTCCCCTACGACGTGAACGCCACGGGCGTCATCTCCCGCAACGGCAACACCCGCGTGGTGACGCTCGACTCCACCAGCGTGCGCTCCAGCTCGACGGCCACGCGCACCTGGAAGGGCACCGTGGCGTGGACCAAGGGCAACCCCTGCCTCACCGTGAACGGTACGGGCACGCAGACGCTCAACGGCAGCGCCTACGCCACCACGCTCAACGGGTACCAGCGCTGCTCGGGCCAGTGCCCGACGGCGGGCACGCTCACGTCTTCGGGGCCCAACGGCGGCGTCGCCACGCTCACCTTCAACAACTCCGCCACGCCGGGCTTCACGGATTCGAACGGCGCGAACGGCGCGATCAGCATCTCCTGCCCGTAGCGACGCTTCACCAATCGCCGAGCGGCGCACCCACGGTCGCGCGCCCGATCCAGCCCCACTGGCTCGGCGCGTGGTCGTCGGCGGGGATGCGGCCCTGGGCCGACAGCTCCACGCCCAGGCTGGGCCAGCCGCGGAACGCGGTCGCTGCGCCGAGGGTGACGGCGGCGTCGCGCTCCAGGCCCACGATGGGCTTCACGCCACCGATGAGCCAGCTGCGGGCGATGAGCCGGGCCTGACCGATGCCCTTCCAGTCGAGGGTGGAGTCGACGAGGCCTTCGGCGCCGGGGCCCATCTCGTAGATGGGCGGCTGGTTGAAGTCGGGGCCCTTGTAGATGAAGTCGGCCTGCTCGTCGGTGCCGCTCGCGCCCATGAGCACCGCGGCGGCCACCGCAGTCGCGCGCAGGCGCAAGCCGGTTCCAGGCGCCATGCCGATGGAGATGCCCGGCCCGGCCGACGTGGCGGACACGCGGAAGTCGGGCCCGCTGTCGAAGTCGTAGAGGCCGTAGAGGCCCGCCGCGCCGGCCGCGTCCGAGGTCTGCAGCCGCCCTCCCGCGAGCAGGCCGCGAATCATGATGTCGCCGTTGGGCCGACCGATGAGCGCGTAGTCGAAGCGCATGTCCATGTAGTCGAAGGGGTGGAGCGTGCGCGTGCTGCGGTCGTCGGGGAAGCCCGCGGAGAAGTCGAGGCCCATCACCACCTGGCCGCGCGAGTAGTCCGCGCCGTGAATGAGCAAGCCGCCCGCATAGAGCCGGCCCTGCCACTGCGGCAGCTGCTCGGGCTGGTACGGCTGGGGCTTGCCGAGCACCTCGCGGTTGAAGCTGCCCATCGGATCGAGCAGGAAGCCGCCGACGAGCCGCAGCGGCCCCGCACCGGGGGCGCCCGGCTGGATCAACACTTCGGTCAGCCGGTGGAAGGTCTCGCCGAAGTACGAGCCGCCGACGGAGCCATTAACCAAATCGTTAATCGACGGATTCTGCAGCTCGCCCGCGAGCTCGAACGCCGCGGCGAATGCCGTGGTGTAGCCCAGGCTCTCCCAGTAGCTGAGCTGGTTGGAGCGCGCGATGTTGTAGGCGAGCGAGCCCATGTACGGGTGGGCCACGAAGTTCATGAACATCTGGTCGCCGTCGATGAACCAGGGCTGGGTGATTACGAAGTGGCCGATCGAGTCCGGCGTGACCTGTGCGTAGCCGTCCTTGGCGACCCAGCGGTCGTAGCCCACGATGCCCACGCCGAGCGTGAGCGCCTCCACCGCGGGCACCCAGTAGCTCTTGGGCGGGACCTTGGTGAACAACGGCTGGGGCGGCGGCGCCTCGGCATTGGGCGGCGTGAGCGGCGCGGCGTCCGGCGTCGTCTCGGCCGGTGGGACGTCCACCGGAGGCGGCGGCTGCGCGGGCGCTGCGATGAGCGCCAAGGCGACGAGGCTCCCTGTGAAAGGTGCCATGCCAAGTTTGCCGGCCCGTACCCCGGACTGCCGGGTACCGAGCTTGAGGCCGGTCCTCGACTGAACGTAGGGGCCGTGTCTGCGAACGGAAAGTGTCCGGCGTCCACCTCGGCTGGAGCGCGTGGAGCGCAGCGAGGCCTTGTGCTCCAAGGTCGGAATGACGGTCGGCGGGCGTGGTGTTGGTATGCGGATGACCACCCCTCGGACTCTTCTGCTCCCCGTGCTCGCCAGCCTGGCGGCCTTGGCGCTGCTCGGCGGCTGCGCGTCGATGATGAACCTGCGCAGCCAGCCGTCGACGAGCGTGCCTGCCAAGGTCGCGAGCTCCAACGCGCGCCCGCTGCGCGTGGTCTCGTTCAACGTGCACCTGGGCGAGTTCCTGAAGTACGAGCGCGAGGGGCACCACGCGTCGATCGAGCGCAGCTTCCGGCAGGACCCGCGGCTGCGGAGCGCGGACATCATCGGGCTGCAGGAGCTCTGCTCCGACGAGGGCGGCTGGCAGGTCGACTACTTCCACCAGGTGATGAAAGACACCGCGGGCCAGAGCTACGTGGCCACGGCGCTCTCCGATCCCATCGGCAAGATGATGTGCGCCCGCGTGGAGGCCATCTACAGCCGCTTCCCCATCGTGAATCAGGGCGTGATCACGCTGCCCCAGGTCTTCGAGCCGCGCTCGGCGGTGTGGGCCGACATCGACGTCCCCAACCTGGACGGGCAGGGCACCACGCGGGTGCGCGTGTACAACGCGCACCTCGAGAACCGGCCGCAGAACATGAGCTGGGAAGAGGGCCGGCTGAAGCAGATCCGCGTGGTGCTCGATCACGTCGACGCCTGGCGCGCGGCGCACCCCGGCGAGCCGCTGATTCTCCTCGGCGACCTGAACACCGTCGGCCGAATCTGGGATCCGTGGCGCCGCGAGGCGACCATCAAGGCCATCGAGGCCGATCAGCTGCAGGCGTCCATCAAGGGCTATCACCGCACGCTCACCTTCACGCCGCACCAGATCGACTGGATCTTCTTCAACGACCAGCTCGCGCTGAAGCACTCGGAGGTCGTGGGCGTGTGGCTCTCGGATCACTTCCCGCTGGTGGCCGACTTCACGCTGGCGCCTGCCAAGGAAGCGAGCGCTGCGTCGGCTCCTCCTGCGGCCGCGCCCGCACCCGAGCAACCTTCGACGGCTTCGGCCGCGCCCGCCGGCCTCCGACCGAGCGCCCGCTAGCCCGAGCCTCGCCAGCACGACCGCACGCCACCACCTTTCCCGGGGGGAGGGGCGATGCGGCGAGCAGCGTGCCTGCTGATCTGTGCGCTCGCGACGGCCGCGCGCGCGGACGTGCTGCCGAGCACCGGCTCGCTCGCCATCCCCAACTTCAACCGCACGCAGATCGGCCCCGTGGAGTCGCTGGAGGCGGGCGCGTACGTGGCGCGCTCGGTGGGCCCGGCGTCGAACTGGTACAACCCCGCGGGCCTCGCCGACACCGACCGCACCGTCATCAGCTCCAGCGCCATCGGCTACGAGCTGAGCCTGTTGCGATTGGGCAACCTCGAAGCGCGAATCGAGAACACCTCGGCGCTCCTGCCCATCCCCGCGTTCATCGGCGCCGTGATCGGCCCGCCGTTCATCAACTGGCAGCACCTGCGACTGGGCTTCTCGCTGACCAAGGAGTCATCGTGGTCGGGCGGCATCGACAGCGCGAACACGCTCATCACCGGCAACCAGGTCGAGCGCTTCGCGTACACGTCGGATGTGGAATTCAGCATCGTGCGGCCCACGGTGGCCGTGGGCTTCCGGCCGCACCGCGTGATCCGCGTGGGCGCCTCGCTGGCCGGCGTGATCACCACCTACTCCGCCGACACCATGCTCTCGGACGTCGCCACCGGCGGGCCGACGCAGGTGCTCCTGCGCACCGATCGCCTCAAGGGCCACGCCGTGGAGCTGCAGCCCTCGATCGGCGTGCAGCTCAGCCCGCCCGGCGAAGGTTGGGACTTCGGCGCAGTGCTCTGGGCCCCGGGTTTGCGGCTCTTCGGCACCGGTGCGCTCAACTACGAGTCGGTGACCACCCTCGGCGCGACGACGACCACCACCTCGCTCGAGGACAACTCCGCGCGCTTCGCGTACCAGCCGCCGTTCGAGGCCGTCATCGGCGGCGCGTACACGCACCGGGCCGGGCAGATCGAGGTGGACCTGCGCTACTACACCTCGTCGGGCACGCAGCCGCTCTTCCGTAGCCAACAGCCCATCGTGCACGTCTCGGACACGGGCGGCGTCCAGACCACGACCACGGCGCCGTTCGATGGCATCAACTACGAGACCCGTCCGGTGCTGAGCGGCTCGGTGGGCGGCGCCCTCCAGGTCAGTCGGCTCGTCGCGCTCCACGGCGGGTTCTTCCTCAACCGCTCGCCGAGCCGGAACACCAACACCAACTTCCCGCAGGTGAACCTCTACGGCGGCGCCGCGGGCGGCACGCTCACCACCCGGCACTTCGTGGGTTCGGCGGGCATGACCTTCTCGTACGGCAAGAGCCCCGACTTCGGACTCGCCCAGGGCCTCCCGGGGACCAGCGTCGACGTGCAGGTCCGGCTGCTCACCATCGCGGCCATCTTCGCGATCTCGTACACCTTCTGAGCCTCGACAGATCCTTCCGGGACTTCCGTTCGTTGGATCTCGTGTCGCACCGCGCAGACGTGCGAGCGAGAGGCGTCGGCATTACGTAGGTAGGAGCACCACTGCCACTTCATCCCGGAGCCTCCAATGAGCTGGGAACAAGTCAGGCTTCAGGTGGACCCTCCCCGAGGCTGGACGCGGCTCGAGGACGTGCAGCCGCTCACCTTTGCGGCGCCGTCCGGGCTGCGGCTGCGGCTCTCGCCCATGAGCACGCCCGAGGAGCTCGACACCGAGCCGGGCGCCGAGCCCCGCCTGATGTGGGCCCTGGCCCGCTCGCGCGAGAGCCTGGGGAACGCGGTGATGGCGCGCATCTCGCCCTGTCAGTTCGGGCTCTGCGCCACGCTCACGCTGGAGGTCGGCGTGGGTCGGCAGACCATGTTCTGGCTGCTGGCGAGCCCCGCGCACGTGCTGGTGGTGAGCCTCTCGGGAAAGCCCAGCGCGACCGAGCTCGCGGGCGCGGTGCAGTGCGTCGAGTCGATGCGGCTGGTGTCGGCGGCGCGGTACCCGAACTAACCTAGAAGCGGATCTTCGCGGCAAGCACGTTCGCGTCGCCGGGGCCGCTGGTGGCGCCGCCGGTCACGTAGAGGAAGTCGCCGGCCACGGCCATGGCGTGGTTGGTGCGGCCGAGCGGCATCGTCGACGTGGCAGTCCATGCGCCGAGCTGGCCGCCAGTGAGGATGGGCGCGGCGAACGTCGCGGTGGTGCCGCTGCCGGTGTAGACCGCCGACTTGCCGCCGACCACGAAGAGCCAGCCGTCGATCGCGACCGCGCGGCCGAACGACGTCGGCGCGGGCAGGGCGGTGGTCGCGAACAGCGCGCTCGCGGAGCTCCCGGTGACGGTGGTACCGCTCACGCTCGCGAGCGGGGTGAGGGTCGAGTCGTAGCCGCCGGCGACGAAGAGCGTGCTTCCGTCGAATGCCCACTGCGGCCGGCCGACGAACGTGGTGCTGAACTCGCTCACGGTCCACGACGCGGCGTCGAAGCTTCCGACCGGCGCGGTGAGCAACGCCAAACCGCCGCCGCCGTCGTCGACGAACACTTCGGTCTCTTCGGTCACCAGCAAGCCATTCGAAATCCACGCCTCGCTGGCGATGGCGTCGTGGCCCGCGGGCATCGCGCCGACGGGGATGAACGTCGATGCGCCGCCGTCCGGGTAGATCGTGCCCGCGAAGACTTTGCCCGCGTAGCTCGGGTCGTCGTAGATGCCGTCGACCACGTAGAGCGTGCTGCCGTCCACGGCGAGCGTGCACTCGTTCACGCCGCTGGGCAGGTGGGTGGCCACGTTCCAGGGGCCAAGCCCGCCGTCCTCGAGGAGCGCGGCGGTCTCCACGTCGTCGTACTCGGCGAAGCCGCCGCCCGAGACCGCGTGGTTGCCGCCGGCGATGACCAGGAAGCCAGGCGCCGCAGCGCTGCAGTGGTTGGCGCGGCCCCCGGGCAGCGGGCCGAGCGCATTCCAGGCCCCGAGTGTGCCATGGGCTGCCGGTGTGCCCGCGTCGACGGGCGTGCCGGCGTCGGTGCCTGCGTCGGTCCCGTTGCCCGCGTCGGTGCCGCCCGCGTCGACAGGGCCCGCATCCGCGCCGACGCTCGTCGAGCCCGAGCACGCCGAAGCGCCGACGACGATCAGCGCGAGCCAAAGTGTCCGCATGCGGTCCCCGGAGCGAGCCGCGCACCATAGCCAAGCCCGCCTGCTTGCGTCGAACAGGCCCGCAAAGGCGGAGGCCCGGCGGCTTTCGCGGCCGGGCCTCCGAGCGCTACCTACGGCCGAATTAGCTCACCGGCCGAACGTTCGACGCCTGCAGGCCCTTGGGGCCCTTGGTCACGTCGAACTCCACCTTCTGGCCCTCGGCCAGGGTGCGGAAGCCCTCGGCCTGGATCGCGGTGTGGTGAACGAACACGTCGTCCCCGCCGTTGTCCTGGCTGATGAAGCCGAAGCCCTTCGAGTCGTTGAACCACTTCACGGTACCAGTTGCCATGTTCTGTGCTTCCTTCTCTTCCGGCGGCGCAGATTCGCCGACGGCCACTCGAACACTCGAAACGAGGCGAGTAGGCCCAGCACCTTGTGACATCCCGGGCGAGTTTGCACGCCCTCCTTTGAGCGCATGTCCAGCGGGCGGCAAAGCCACTTGACCTCGGTCACGCGCCGGTCACGGCGGATGTCCTTTTCGGGGCGCTGGGGCAGACGCGGGCCCCTGTGGCGTGCCATGTTCAGGGTGCTCAGCGGGCCCGACCCGCATGCGCTGCGCTCCGGAGTGCGCAACCCGATGGCCGCTGACCACCCGATCTTCACGCACGCCTCGCCGTTCGCCACCACGCTCAAGACGCGGGTGAACGCCTACTTCGAGCAGAACCAGCTCGATCAGCGCGACCAGCCGCGCATGTTCGCCAAGACCGCGCTGATCATGGCCTGGCTGCTCGGCTCGTATGGCGCGCTCTACCTGGCGACCAACGCCTGGGAGGTGGTGCTGCTCGCCATCTCGGTCGGCCTGGCCATGGCCGGGTTGGGCTTCAACATCCAGCACGACGGCGGCCACGCCGCGTACTCCAAGCATGAGTGGATCAACGTTGCGGCCGCGCACACCCTCGACTTCATCGGCGGCAGCTCGTACGTGTGGCACTGGAAGCACAACGTCACGCACCACACCTACGCGAACATCGCGCACGTCGACGCCGACACCGACGTGGGCGCGTTCGCCCGGTTGACGCCGCACCACACCTGGCGGCCCTGGCACGCGCTGCAGCACGTGTACATCTGGGGCCTCTACGGGATGCTGCCCTTCAAGTGGATCTTCTGGGACGACTTCCACGATCTGGCCACCGGCCACATCGGCTCGCAGGCCTTCCCGCGACCCAAGCCCGGCCGGATGGCGGCCACGTTGCTCCTGAAGCTGCAGTACTTCGGCTGGGCCATCGTGCTGCCGCTGATGGTGCGGCCGTGGCGTGGGGTCCTCCTGGCCTACGTGGTCGCGGCGCTCACGCTGGGCGTGGTCCTGGCCGTGGTCTTCCAGCTCGCGCACTGCGTGGGTGAGGCCGAGTTCCCGGTTCCCAAGGCGGGCTCGCAGGACATGAACATCGACTGGGCCACCCACCAGGTGGCCACGACGGTGGACTTCGCGCGCGACAGCAAGTTCCTCACCTGGTTCCTGGGCGGGCTCAACTTCCAGGTGGAGCACCACCTGTTCCCGCGCGTGACGCACCTGCACTTCCCGGCGCTCTCGAAGATCGTGGAGAGCACCTGCGCGGAGTTCGGCGTGCCGTACCGCGCGTTCCCGACCTTCGGCGCAGCGGTTCGCTCGCACGCGCGGTGGCTGCGGCGGATGGGACAGCGGCCCGCGGAGGCGATCACCCCCACCGCGCCGGCGACCGCCGAGGCGTAGCGCTACTCGCCGCCGAGGCCCGCCTTCACGACGGTGGTCTCGCCCGGCTTGACCTCGACGAAGAGCGTCTTCTGCTTGCCGAGCTTGTCGTTGTTGAGCTCCACCCAGTGCGTGCCCTCGTAGAGCTCGAGGTCGGGGAAGGGCGTGGTGCCCACCTTGTTGCCGTCGACCGTGACCTCGGCCCAGGGCACGACCACGAAGTGTGCCTTGCCCTTGGCGAGCTTGAAGGTGAGCTTCTTCGCCTTGCCCGCGGCGAAGTCCATGGGGATCTCTTTCTTGATGCCAAGTTCACCGTTCACGAGCCTCAGCACGTGACTGCCGACGGGGGCCTGCGCGTTGTTGAGCGGCGTGGGCCCGAGCGGGGTGCGATCCACGAAGACCTTCACCGGCGGATCGCAGGTCACGCTGATCAGGGCGGCATCGCTCCCTGAGGGAGCGTCGGCGGCGGGGCGGGGCGCCTTGGCCACGTGCGGCGTCGAGGGAGCGGGCGTCTTCAAATCTGGCGCGAGCGCGGGATCCGGGGTGGGCGCCGGCGCAGGCGGCGCGGGCGTGGGGGTGGGAGCGGCGGCCACGGGCGTCGGGGCCGGTGCCGGCGTCGGCGCAGGGGCTGGTGCAGGTGTGGGCGTCGGCGCGGTCGCCACGGGCGTGGGCGCCGGCGCGGGCGGTGCCGGAGCCGGCTCGACGGGCTTGATCGGCTTCTCGGCAGGATTCATGGCGACGACGGTCTGGTCGACCGTCGGCTTCGAACGTCCGAACAGCGCGTACGCGCCGCCGCCAAGCACCACGATCGCCAGGAGCGCGCCGCCGACCACGATCCCCATGTTCGTGCCGCCGCTGGGCATGGCCGCGGCGATGTCGTCCTGCTCGTCTTGCTCGCTCTGTGGGGCTTCCGCCGAGAAGTTGCGCGTCGGCTCGGGCTGCGGCTCGTTGGCTTCGGGCTCGGGCTCAGGTTCCGCGGCCGGGACGGGCATCAAGCCCATCACCGTCTCCTGCGCACGCTGGGGATCCTCCTGATCCAGCGTGTCGGGCTCGAGCGCCTTCTGGTTCGCCTTCGAGGCCTTGCGCACCGGCTTGGCCGACAGCTCCGGCGGCGGATCCTCGGGCAGCGTCATGCCGATGACGGTGTCGTTCGACTCGGGGGCGGGCGGCGGCGGCGCGGGCTCCGCGGGAGGCGGCACCGAGGGCATCACGCCCGAGGTCTTCTTCGCCGCCGGCTGCTTGAGCAGCCCGGAGTTTCCGGTGCGCTTCGGACCGGAGCCGTCAGCGGGCGGCGTCGTGGGCAGCAGCCCCGAGGTGCGCTTCGGCCCCGAGCCCTCGAGGTTCGGCGGCGGGTTGAGGTGCACGCGGAAGCTGGCGGTGCCGAAGACCGAGAGCGGCTGCGCGAGGTCGTCCTGGAGCTTGCTCAGGAACTCGGCGATCTCCTGCGCGGGCACGCTGGCGTTCCAGGCCATGAGCTGCGCGTCGAGCTCGGCCTGAAACTCGCGGCAGCTCGCGAAGCGCTCGTCGCGGTTGCGCGCGAGCGCCTTGTTCATGGTCTTCACCAGGTTCGGCGGCAGGTCCGGCGCGAGCTGCTCGATGGGCGTGAACCGGGCGGTCATGGCCGCGGCGATGGCAGCCGGCCCGTCGCCTTGAATGGCCTTCTGCAGCGTGAACAGCTCGTAGAGCACGAGCGCGGCGGCGTAGAGATCGCAGCGGCCGTCGAGCTTGGCGTGCTCGAGCTGCTCCGGCGCGAGGTACGAGTACTTGCCCTTCACCACGCCGGCTTCGGTCTGCGAGCTGGCGTTGGCGGCCTTGGCCACGCCGAAGTCCACCAGCTTCACGATGCCGTCGAAGCTGACGAGCATGTTCTGCGGGCTGACGTCGCGGTGCACGAGCTGGAGCGGCTGGCCGTTCTCGTCCACCGCGTGGTGCGCATAGTCCAACGCCGACAAGACCTGCGACGCGAGCCGCACCGCAATCGGCCGGGGAATGGGCGTGCCGGTCTTGCGGGCGGCGGCGATCACCGAGCGCAGGTCGGGGCCGCGCACCAGCTCCATGGCGATGAAGTAGGCGCCGTCCTCGTCGCCGAAGTCGTAGACCTGCGCGATGCACGGGTGCACCAGCTGCGCGGCGAGGGCGGCCTCGTCGAGGAACATCGCAACGAACGTCGGATCCTGCGCCAGGTGCGGCAGGATTCGCTTGATGACCAGGCTGCGCTCGAAGCGCCCCGGCCCCGACTGCTTGGCGAGGAAGATCTCCGCCATGCCGCCCGTGGCGATGCGCTGCAGGAGCTTGTAGCGCCCGAACTTCTGGGGCGCGGAGGAGCCGGGGGCGACCATGAACGGCCACTTTAACGCACGAACGCCCCCTCTCCCCAACTGCAGGGAGGGGACGTCCGATATGTAAGCGAACGGTTAAGACGCTCTTCTACTTCAGCAGCTTGAACGCGCGCGGCGACCAGTCGTTCTTCGCGATGCCGGGGATGCACCAGAGCATGCACAGCGGCTCGATGGCGCGCGCCGCCTCCACCTTGCCCATGTCGGCCGTCTCCCAGCCGAACTGCTCGAGGATGCCGCCCACCTGCTTCTTGGCGCCCTCGTCGTTGCCGCAGATGAACATGCTCGGCCGGCCGCCCTGGAAGCTCGGGTTCACCATGAACGGGCCGCCCACCGAGTTGAAGCACTTCACGAACTTCGCCTCCGGGAACTCCTTCTGCAGCCGCTCCATCAGCGACTCGTTCGGCCCGGTGAAGTAGGCGAGCACGCCGTTCACGGGCGGCTTCTTCTCGTCGATGGGGTTGCAGGTGTCGATGACGGTCTTGCCCGCGAGGTTCGCGGCGCCCGCCAGCTTGAGCGAGTCCACGGCGGCCGCGCCCTTGGCCGCCAGCACGAGCAGCTCGCCGAACTTCGCGGCGTCGGCGTTGGAGCCCACCTTCGCCTTGCCGTTCTCCTTGCGCCAGTCGTCGAGCGAGGCCGGAGAGCGTGTGCCGAGCATGACCTCGTGGCCGTGCTTCAAGAAGCCCGCGCCGAGCGTCTGCGCGACGCCGCCCGAGCCGACGATTCCGATCTTCATGGTTGCCCCTCCAGCCGCGGGTGGATGCGGCCACGGGAGCCTAGCCGTTCACGCGTCGCTTGGGTGCTCGGAGAAAGAGCGGTGCCTCGCCTGTGCTGCATTTTGGACAGCAAGGCCTAGCTTCACCGCGAACGACTGCGCCGCTGGGTGGCGCGCGGGTGAGCGGCCATGAATCAGAAGACCAGGTCATATTGGGCGGAGTTCGTGGGGACGTTCGTCCTCGTCTTGGGCGGCGTGGGAACGGCGGTCCTCGCGGGGCCCTCAGTGGGGCAGGTGGGCATCGCCCTGGCGTTCGGGTTCTCGCTTCTGGTGATGGTCTATGCCATCGGCCCCATCTCCGGCTGCCACGTGAACCCGGCCGTGACCCTCGCGTTCTTGCTGCGCGGCCGGGTCAACGTTCAAACGGCCGTGGGCTACTGGATCGCTCAGTTCTGCGGCGCCTTCGTGGCGGCGCTCTGTGTGTGGCTCATCGCACGCGGCAACGTGATGGGCTTCCACCCGGCTGCGACCGGCTTCGGAGCGAATGGCTACGGCGCGCACTCGCCCGGCGGCTTCAACGCCGCCTCGGCCTTCCTGTGCGAGGTGCTGATGAGCGCGATCTTCGTTCTCACCGTGCTCACCGCGACCCAGAAGCGCGCGCCGGTGGGCTTCGCGGGGCTCGCGATCGGACTCATGCTCACGCTGGTCCACCTGGTGAGCATCCCCGTCACCAACACCTCGGTGAACCCCGCGCGGAGCTTTGCGCCGGCGCTCTTCGTGGGCGGCTGGGCGCTCGGGCAGTTGTGGATGTTCATCGTGGCGCCCGCGCTCGGGGCGGTCCTGGCGGCCAGCGTCGATGGCATCTTGCGCGAGCCCTCGGAGCGCGGCGGAGAGGTGCGCATCCCGACCTTCCACCGCGGCGCGAACGTGACCCCTTAGAGCGTCTCCACGCGCAGATCGCCGTCTGCGATTCGCCACCGGGTCTTCGCGCCGCTCGCGCGCGCGAAGGCCTCGTCGTGGGTCACCAGCATGAGCGTGCCCGGATACGCGCGCAGCGCCGCCTCCAGCCGCTCGATGCTCGGCAGGTCGAGGTGGTTCGTCGGCTCGTCGAGCACCAGCGCCCAGCAGTGCCGGCCGAGCCCGAGCGCGATGCGCAGCTTGCGCGCCTCACCCGGCGACGGGCTCTCCGATGCGAGCAGCCGCTCCGGCTCCACACCGAGCGCCGCGACCAGCGACAGCACGCGTCCGCGCTCGGCCTCGGGCAGCTCGCGGATGAACGCGAGATCCGCGGCGGCGTCGGCGTCGCTGAGGTCCTGGGGCAACACGAGGATCTTCTCGACCGGAATGCGCGCAGCCGCGAGCAGCGCCTTCACCAGCGTGGTCTTGCCCGCGCCGTTCGGGCCCGCGAGCCACACGCGGTCTTCGCGGCCGAGCGTGAGGTTCAACGCGCCGAGCAGCTTGGCGCCGGCGGCCTCGAGCGTGGGCAGCTCGAGCGCCACGAGCAGCGGCTTGGGCGCGGGCTGGTAGTCGACGAACACCGAGCGGCCGACGTCCTTCTCCATCTCGAAGTCGCCGAGCGCCTCCTCGGACTTCTCCACCTCGCGGCGCAGGATGCCGACCTTGCGACCCAGGCCCGCCTCGGCCCAGGCGACGCGCGTCTTGGCGCCCATGGAGCGCGCCTCGTTGTCGTACTTGCTGCGCATGCGCGCGCCGGAGTTCACCTTGCTCGCCGCCGATTCCTGATCGCGGCGCGTGTCGGCGAGCCGGCGCTCGAGCTGCTTGTGCTCGTGCTTGGCCTTGTCGCGAGCGTCCGCGCGCGCGTCGGACTCGGCGTCCCACTCGTGCTTCGCGGCTTCGTAGTTGCCGCTCCAGAGCCGCACGTCGCCGCGATGGATTCGCAGCGTGTGCGTGGTGAGCGCGTCGAGCAGCGCGCGGTCGTGCGACACCAGCAGCCCCACGCCATGGAAGCGCTGCAGCGTTCGCAGCAAGAGCTCGCGCGCGTCGGCGTCGAGGTGGTTGGTGGGCTCGTCGAGCAAGAGCACATCCGGCTCGGTCGAGAGCGCGGCGCCAATCTGCCAGCGCTTGCGCTCACCGGGCGAGAGCGTGTCCCAGCGATCGAGCGCCCAGGGCTCGAGCTTGAGCTGGCCAACCAGCCGGCGCGCGTCGTGCTCCGTGCTCTCGGCGAACGCGTCGATGGCCGGCGTGCGCGCTTCCACGGTCTGCGGACAGGTGATGACCACCGCGTCGTCGGGCTCGAAGTGCAGCGCGCCGTCCGAGGGCTTCAGCTCGCGCGCGAGCAGCTTGAGCAGCGTGGTCTTGCCCGCGCCGTTGGGCCCGACGAGACCCGTCCAGCCCGGATCGAGCTGGAAGTCGGCTTCGCTGAAGAGGTCGACGGCGTCGGTGTAAGAGAATGAGAGCTTCTGCGCGCGGACCAGGGACATGGCCCGCCAAGACTGCTCGCCACGTCGAACCCTGACAACTCCTAGGAGCCTGTCCGGGTAACAGCCAGCAAGCGATCGACGCCCGCACGTTGGCC
>JAFEBB010000073.1 GCA_018266075.1 Deltaproteobacteria bacterium
TACGACTGGCCGTCGATGATGAACGACTGCCCGCTCGTCAGCGCGGTCTGCACCCCGTGGATGAGCTGGTTGAGCTTCTGGTCGAGCGTCTTTGCGGTCCGGGTCGACATGGCACGACTCCTGGGTCGTGTTCCGCGGCTGGGCACTGGGCTTCGCCGCGGTGTTGAGCGAAATGCTCAACGGACCAGGTCCAAAGCAGGCGTCGTGCCACCCAGCCGGCACCGCCGAAGTCGCCTGAAACCGTTATGGGATTGGAAGTGCCCGCCCTGGCGAGCATGCCTTCTTCGCGGCTCCGATTCCGCACTGCGGAATTCGTGAGAAGCGGGGCTCAGCGATGCCAACAACGCGAAAGCTCAGCAGATAGAACCCTGCATGCCGTCTGTGTGCGGTGCGGGCGCCATTCCGCAGTGTGGAATTCCATTCGCGAGTAGCGACAATCGATAACGTCGCGTGTCGTGTCCGTGGGATGGAGACCCGGCTCGGTCGAATCAGCACGGTCTGGGATTTGGTCCAACCGAGGTTCGATCGAATGAGGACGACCCTGGGTTTTATCGAACCTGGGGCCGGTCGAATGGAGACGACCCCTGGTTTGACGAAACCCGCGTCCGGTCGAATGAGGACAAGCTCCGGTCTGGTCGAACCTGGGTTCCGTCGAACCAAGACGACCTTCGGTTTGGTGAGACATGTGTCCGGTCGAACGAGAGCGACCTCCGGTTTGATCGAACGTGGGCTCCGTCGAATGGAGCCCCGTCGAGACGTGATCGAGGCCATGCGCGATCCAAGCCGAGGAAGCTTTTCATCCATCGAAGGGAGGCTCCATCGAACGAAGACGAGCCTTCATCCGGTCGAAGGGAGGTTCGAGCGCCAGCGGTGGGCGCTCTTTCAGGCCGTCGATCCCCAGCGCTTCGTACCGCGCCAGCCACTTGTAGCCAGTCTTCCGACTGATCCCGAATCGCCTGCAGACCTCTGCGAGATTCGGCTCCTCACTGCATGCCGCGATGAATCGGACCTTCTCATATATGGGACAGGTTTCCTTCCACGGCATGGCCGCCTCCTCGACGGTCATGCTCACCTGTCACCCAAGCTCCCGGTTTGATGTGTTACCGGAGGTCCCGGTTCATACCGCGTCGCGGGCGTCGGTCTTCAGTCGCGCAAGAGATACAGCTCGCTGCGGCGGTCGCCGAGCTCACGGCCGATGGTCACGGTGATAGCTCCGGACATGGTCGCTCTCTCCTTGCACTTCGAGTGCGTGGCAGACCGATGCTATCGGTCCTGAGGGAGCGGCCTCCTCATCCCATCTATCCTCAAGTTCATGTGCGTTTGTGATTGTCGTCTTTGACGGCCGAGAGGCGGGATGGCCTCGTGGGCGGTGGACCGCCGCCGGGTCAGTAGCAGGCCGACGCCTGGTTGAGCAGGACGTCGAGGTACTGCGCGACGTAGTTGTCATAGACGATCGCCGCGACATCCGGACGACCATCGCCGTTGAGGTCCGCCGCGGCCACCCCGCTCACGCCCGCGCCGGCCGGGTACTTCACCTGGTTCGTGAAGGTGCCATCGCCCGCACCGTAGAGGATGGCCACCGAGCCGAAGTCGCCCGCGGCCACGAGGTCCAGGTTGCCGTCGCCGTCCATGTCGGCCACCGCGAGCGCACGGTTGGGCGCGAGCTGCGCGTCGTAGTCCACCGTGGTGCCCTTCACCGTGGGGAACGCGCCGTTGCCGTCGTTGAGCCCCACCTCGACCTGGACCCCGACCGCGAGGATGTCCGGGTAGCCGTCGTTGTTGAAGTCGGCCACCAGCGGCCAGCCGGAGTTGCCTGCCACGCCGGCGACGGAGGTCGCGGTCTGGAAGGTGAAGTCGCCGTTGCCGAGCGCGACCAGCGGGGGCACGAAGAGGTCCCAGTTGCCGTCGTGGTTGAGGTCAGCCACCGCGAGCTTGTTGGTGTTCACCTGGTTGACCAGCGCCGCGTGGGCGAGGCCGAAGGTGCCGTTGCCGTTGCCCGGGTAGATGGAGATCTGCGAACCGGTGTTCACCACCACGTCCACCTTGCTGTCGTTGTTCACGTCGACGGCGGCGAGCTGCGCCGAGACCACCGACGAGAAGCTGGTGCGGCTGGCGCTGGTGAAGTGGCCCGCGCCGTCGCCGGTGAAGACGTCGAACGCGCTGACGCCGTTAAAGGCGTTCTCAGAGATCACCAGGTCGACGTTCCCGTCGCCGTTGATGTCGGCGGCCGCGAAGAACGGCCACCCCGCCTGCTGGTTGGTGGCCAGCGTGGTGCGCACCGGCGCCTGCAGCGTGCCGTCGGCGTTCACCTGCCGCGACGCGACCTGCATGGTGAAGGAGTTGTTCACGTCCCACTCCAGCGAGATCACCGCCAGCGGCGCGCTGGTGCCCAGGCGCGTGACGAGCAGATCGGTGAGCCGCGCCGTGCTGGTGTACTGCGCGGGCAGCTCGAAGCCGCCGTCGCCGAGGCCGTGCACCGGGATGATGCCGGTGATGTCGCTCTCGGGTGCGAGGGCCAGGTCGAGGTTGCCGTCATGGTCGAAGTCCGCGGCCGCGATGCCGCCGATGGCCGGGACCGCGTAGGTCCTGAGCGCGCCCAGGGTGGAGGTGCCGGTGCCGAGCGCCACGTCGAGGAAGCCCGGGCTGTAGGTCGCGTTTCCATTCACCGGAGAGCAGTTGCCGTTGCCGGCGGCGAGGAGGTCCGGCAGGCCGTCGTGGTTCACATCGGCGACCAGCAGCGCGTCGTGCCAGCAGCTGGTGGCAAAGTTCTGCGGCGCGGCCAGCCCGCCGTCGCCGAGCCCGAGCAGCAGGCTGATGCCCGGCGCGTCACCCGCGGTGAGCACGTCGAGCTTGTTGTCCTTGTTGAAGTCGGTGATCACCACCGGCTTGGCCACGCGCGTGTAGGAGGTGTCGTTGAAGTATCCGAGCGTGTCGAACTCGGTGCCGGGCTGGAAGGTGCCGTCGCCATTGCCGCGCTGTACGAAGATCGCCGAACCCGAGGGCGAGCTGGTCGCGCTGTTCGTGGCCACCACCAGGTCGAGGTGGCCGTCGCCATCGAGGTCGCCGAGGCCCAGGCCGCGCACGCCCTGACTGCCCGGGAGCACCGTGTCGCCGCGAACCGGAAAGGTGCCGTCGCCCTGGCCCAGGAACACCGAGTAGGTGCGGCCCGGGCTGAACACCACGTCGAGGTGGCTGTCGCCGTCGATGTACCCGACCGCGGCCGCAACCGCTTGCGAGGTCAGCGTGCCCACCGCCACGCCGGGGCCGAAGCCGCCGTCGGTGTAGCCCGCGAAGAACTCGATGTTGCCCAGCGCGCCGCCGAGGTTCACGTCAGCCACGTAGTCGGGCACGCCGTCGCCGTTGAAGTCGCCCGTGACGGCGAGCCCACCGCCCGCGCCGCTCACCAGCTGCGCGCGCTCGAATGTGCCGTTGCCTTGGCCCAGGAAGGTGGAGCGCTGGCCGGAGCTGTTGCCCGCGAGGGCGAGCACGTCGGGGTTGCCGTCGCCGTTCAGGTCGCGCGCGAAGATGTTGAGGTAGCCCGTGGCTGCGTCTGACTTGTCATTGATGGGCCAGCCCGAGAGCGACACGCCGCCGCAGGGCGTGGACGCGGCGACCGTTGCGTCGGAGCCATCGCCGACCGCGTTGATGGCGTGCACCGAGAAGGTGAACGACACACCGTCCTGCAGCCCCTCGAGCATCGCGCGGTAGCGCGGGTTGCCGAAGGTGTCGGTATAGGTGGTCGTGCTCCAGGTGGTGGTGCCGTCGGTCCAGGAGAGGGCGAAGCCGCTGACGGTCTGGCCGCCGTTGCCGGCCGGATCGTTCCAGGTGAGGGTGGCGATGCCGAAGCCCACGGTGGCGACGAGCGCGGTCGGGGCGCTGGGCACGTCGTAGGTGGTGATGGAGTTGCTGACGCCGGGCGCGCTGTCGCCCACCGCGTTGGTGGCCACCACGTTGAAGGTGTACGCGGTGCCGTTGGCGAGGCCGGTCACGGTGGCGGAGGTGTCGCCGGGCGCGGCGGTCGCGGTCCCGCCCGCGGGGTTGGAGGTGAGGGTGTAGCCGGTGATGGCGCTGCCGTTGTCATTGGGCGTGGACCAGGTCACGGTGGCGCTGCGAATTCCGGTGCCGGCGTTGACGTTGCCCGGCGCGTCCGGGAGGCCCGCGCCCGTGGAGCCGCTGCTGCCCGAACTCGACGACGAGCTCGACGCGCTGCCGGAGCTCGAGCCGGTGGAGCTGCTGGATCCGGAGCTGCTCGACGAAGAGCTGGAGTTGCTCGCGCTCGAGCTGCTCGCGGAGGTGCTGGTGTTGCTCGAGGAGCCGCTGGAGGTCGTGGAGGTGGTGCTCCCGCTAGCGGTGGTCGACGAGCTCGTGGTGGACTCGGTGCTCGTCGTGGACCCGGTGCTCGTGGACGAGGTCTGCGTGCCGGTGGAGGTAGTCGACGCGGTCGCGGTGGTGCCGGCGGTGGCGGTCGAGCTCCCGCTCTTCGAGCCGCCGCAGGCCGAGGCAGCGAGGCAGAGGGCTGCGAGGACGGCGGTGGAAATCCGGGCATGAATCATGAGCTGGGTCTCCAAGGTCGCGAATGCGTACCGCAAATCGCGAAAACTACATCGTGTCGCGCCCCGAGGGCTATCCACCGATCGCGACCACGCCGCCGGAGGGCGCGACGGCCGGCGATCGCTGGTTCGACCCGTGCGAGCTGACGCTGATGCGCCATGTCGGCCGCGCCTGGCTCGCGACCCGGCCGACCGCGCGGTGGCAGATGCACGGGATGATCGAGGTCTCGACCCGCGTGCCGCGCGAGGTCCAGGTCGAACCACCCTACCAGGCGCTCGATCCGGCGCGGCTCACGCCCGCGGGCGACGAGACCGCGCGCTGCACCGAGCTCACCCATGGAGAGGCCACGCTGTACGCGTGGTTCTTCAACAAGGGCCTGCCGCATCGGTTCGACTGGCGCTCCTGGATCACCTGAGCCAGACGCGCTTACCTTCCAGAACTCTCTCGACGCTGGGCCTGATTGCGAGCTGCTCAAGGTCGGGTGCGACAGGCAGGTTCCCCTTCCCAGCCGCTACGGCGGAGAGGGAAGGGGGCGGCCCGGTGGGGTTGCGATGACGCAGGTTGCCTGGCGTCGAAGGGCCGCTTTGAACGGGTTCTCTCCCTTCATGGACACTGCTGGGACCGACAGGCCATCCGAGTCACTTGCTACTGCGTGGCCTCGACCTCGAGGCCTTCATCCGCCGAAGCCGACGGCAGCTCGACATCCGGCTGGGGCAGCGTGAGCAGCGCGGCCTCGAGCAGGTGCTTGGCCTGCTTCATGGCCGGCTCCAGTCGAATCGCGGCCAGGCGCACGGCATCGCGCGCGCTCTCGGCCTCGTCGCCCTCGAGCGGCGGCGCGGTCAGCGCGGCTTCCCACGCGGCCAGCCGCGCGTTCACCTCGTCCACGAGCGGCTGCACGAAGCGCGCGTCGTCATCCGCGAGCATGCGCGCGACGTACGAGGTCTTCAGCCGGCGATCGAAGTCGGCCTGGAAGCCGCGGACGATGTCGGGCTTGGGCTTGCGCAGCGCCGCGAACTTCTGGTGCGGAAAGAGCGCCTCGAGCAGCGGCGCGCGCCGGCCGAGCTGGTAGGAGATGCCGGCCCAGAGCCGCTCGAGCGCGTCGGCCCAAGCGTTCTGAGGCGCACGCGCGAACATCTCGCGCTCTGACTCGAGCTCCGGCAAGCGCTGCGCGGCCTGCAGCGGCGCGACCATGGCCTCGAGCCGCTCGACGAGGATCGCGTGGGCGTCGTTGAGCCAGGCCTTCTCGCGCGCGAAGCCCTTGAGGCCGATCGCCTCGCGGACGCGCCGGTCGATCTTGTCGGCGAGGGACTGGCCCTGCACGGAGAGCCGGTAGTGCTCGAGGATGCCGTCGCTCATGAAACAGGGTTGTTGCAATCCCCGAGATCGGCGTCAAGTGCCCAGGATCTCAGGGCGCCTGGGCCTCGGGCCTTTCGCACCCGAACGGGCTACACTGACTCCATGCCCCAGTACCGGCTGCAGACCGTGCTCGAGATGCGCGAGCGCGCGGAGGAGGCCGCCAAAGAGGCCTTCGCCGCGGCCATGCGGGCGCTGACGGAGGAGCAGAAGCGCCAGAAAGACATGGAGGAAGACCTCGCCCGCCGCAAGGTGGAGCGCGCTCAGAAGGTCGCCGCGTACCTGCAGGACGCGCTCTCCAAGGGTTCAGCCGCCAACGCCATGCAGAACATGAACCGCTTCGACCAGCGGCTCCGCGACGAAGAGGCGCAACTCGCCCTCGACATCGAGAGACAAAAAGAGGTGGTGGCCCAGAAGCAGAAGGAGGCCGACGAGAAGCGCGGCGAGCTGGCCGAGGCGAGCAAAGAGAAGAAGGCCATCGAGAAGCACAAGGAGAAGTGGAGCGCCCAGGTGAAGCACGAGCGCGAGGCCAAGGAAGAGCTCAACCAGGACGAGGTCGGCAGCGCGCTCCACCTGGCCCGCCAGCGCGACGCCGCCCGGCGTCACGGCTCCGACGATTGACGCGAGCGGCCCTCCCGGGTCGAGACCTGCATGCGGATCGACGACGACAGCGCAGAGCGGGCCCAGCAGGAGGCGCGCGCCCAGGATCGCAAGCTCCAGGAGCAGGCGCAGAAGCGCAAGGTCGATGAGGCCACCGCGTTCGACAAGGCCATGCAGGGCAAGCAGACCTCTGCCCAGGTCCAGAAGAGCTTCGCCCAGGCGCAGAAGCAGGAGGCCAAGAGCGCGATCCAGTCGCTGCTCCAGGCCCAGAAGGACACCACCGCCGAAGGCAAGATGGAGGGCCGGCTGGAGCACGCCGAGGTCGAGTCCCTCGCCGACGACGCGCACCACACCGAGCAGGCCACCGACCAGCAGAAGCTCCAGCGCGGCGCCGCGGGTCGAAAGGACGTGGATCGCAAGACCGGGCGCATGGTCGAGAGCGGCCGGGGTGAAGACCAGCACGTCCAGGGCGGCATGACCGAGCGCGCCCAGGCCAGCCAGCAAGGCGCCGAGACGCGCCAGGCGCTGCGAAAGACCGACACCGAGGCCGACCACCACCGCGAGGAAGGCCGCGACGAGCGCCAGCCCGGGCAAGGCGCGCCGAAGTCGTCGAGCGGCGTGCAGGGCAAGGTCACCGAGCGCAAGGAGAAGCAGGGCGACGGCCAGCAGCAGCAAGGCGGCGGCGGTCAGCAGCAGCCGGGCGCCTTCCGCTTGCCGCCCGCAGCGCTCATGGCCCCGCCGCCGGTCGCGGTCCCCAAGGGTCAAGGCCAGGTCTCGCGGCTGCGCCAGGTGGCCCAGGAGATCGCCGAGAAGATCGTCCAGGCGGCGCGCGTCGGCACGAACCGCATGGGGTTGCCCGAGTTCCAGATTGAGCTCAAGAGCGACGTGCTCAAGGGACTCAAAGTGAAAGTCTCGGGCCGGCATGGCAGAATCCGGGCGCTGTTTTCCAGCCGGGATCCGCAGGTCCTCAAGCAGCTCCGCGCCGAAGCCGATGGGCTCCGGCAGGCGCTGACAGCCCGAGGGCTCAAGGTCGACGCGCTGGAGATTGAAGAGGAACGCGCCTGAGCTCGCGCCGCGACGACCGCACCACCCTGGGCCCCCCGCCGGCGCCGCGCCGGCCGGGGCAGCCCAACGTGCGCCCCGCCGCGTCCCAGCGAATCGCGCCGGATCGCACGCGCACGCTCGTCGGCAGCGACGCGGACGAGGACGAGCCCACCACCTCGACGGATGGCAACGGGCTCTCCTCGCGTCCAGCTTCGCGGCAGGCGCCGCCGCCCATCCCCTCGCCGCGCCGTAGCCAGGCCCGCGAGCCGGAGTACACGCCCACGCCCTCGGCCGGAAACCGCCGTGGTCAGCCCGAGCCCGAGCCGCAGCGGGTGAGGCTGCCCTCCCAGGCGATGCGCCAGCGGCCGTACACGCGCTTCGCCTGGACGAACCTGCCCAAGGTGCCGTCGTCGGAGGTCACGCTGATGTCGCGGGTGCAGGGCGTGCTCCCCGCGGACCCGCACGCCGCCGCGGCGGCCGTGGCCGAGCGGGTGCAGCAGTTGCTCGAGCACCCCTGCGTCATCAAGCTCACGCATGTGTTCCTCACCAAGCCCGCGGAGCTGCGAAAGCTGGTGCCCGAGCCGAGCTTCCTCGCGCAGCTCGCGCTCGCGCCGCACGTGCCGCGCGGCATCCTCGACGTCGAGCTGGCGTTGGCCCACGCGCTCATCGACCAGCTCCTCGGCGGCGCAGCGGGCGAGGCGGTGGTGCTGCGGCCGCTCACCGACATCGAAGAGGGCGTGCTCAGCTACATGATGCTCGAGGGCTTCAAGGCCCTGGCGCCGTCGATGGATCCCGAGCGCCCCAAGCTGCGCGTGGAGAGCGCGCTGCGCGGCGTGGACGAGGCGCTGGCCCTGCTCGATCCCGAGGACCCGCTGGTGGTGCTGCAGTACGTGTTCAGCGTGGGCGAGGTGGCGTCGGGCTACTTCCGGCTCTTCTTGCCCTCGGCCGCCGTGGACGCCGCCCAGCCCTCGCCCCAGAGCGCCGACGTGAAGCTGCGCCGCCAGAAGCTCTTCGAGGCCCACGCCGAGCGGTTGAGCCTGGTGAAGGACACGCTGCGCGCGGAGATCGCCCACTGCGAGCTCTCCGCGCTCGACCTCCGCGGCCTCGGCCCCGGCGACGTGGTGCTGGTGGAAGAGCCCATGGCCCGGCCCGACCTGGGCGAGGGCGGCCACTGCAAGCTGCGGGTGGGTCTGGGGCAGCGCGGCCACTGGAAGGCCAAGCTCGACGTGGGCGAGTCGGGGCTCCAGGCCACGCTCGAAGAGGTGGTGCTGGGCACGGAGCTGCCCGCGCCGCAGGCGCCTGCGCCCGCGGAAGCGCCTTCTGAAGACCCGGCGTCGGAGTTCGAGGAGCTGCCCGGCGGCCGCACCACGGAGACCACGCTCCCGAGTAACCCCTGGGAAGCGAACGAGAGGACCAACGTGAGCTCATCTTCCGGTGGCGCGGAGAGCGCCGAGCTGCTCAACGACATTCCGCTGCACGTCTCGGTGGAGCTGGCCCGCGTGCCGGTGACCGCCGAAGAGGTCGTCGCCTTGCGAGCAGGGCAGGTGGTGGCGCTGGGACGGCCGGCGTCGAGCGCGGTGGAGCTCTCGGTGAACGGCAAGATCGTGGCCCAGGGCGAGCTCGTCGAGGTCGACGGGCAGCTCGGCGTGAAGATCACCCAGCTGGTGGCGTGATTCGCGCCGCGGCGACGTTTGACCCCCTCTGCGAGCGCGCGCTACAACCTTCGCTCGCTTGCGGCCCCTCGTCGCACGCGAACCTGCCCACGATGCTCCGCGTCTTCCTGCTCAGCGCGCTGCTCGCGGCGCCGCTCGTGGCGGCCGCCGACATCCCGCCATTGCCGCGCAAGCCCGCCGTGCCCGCGCAGCCGACGACACCCGATCCAGCGCCGCCCGCGCCGGTCGCGACGCCGACGCCGCCCGTGACGCCGCCTGCTCCCTCGCCGCCCTCGCCTGCACCGCAGAAGGATCCCTCGCTCTACGCCACGCCCGACGACCTCGGCTCGCCCACCGACGGCACCGGCTACCTGCTCTTCAAGACCCTGGTCGTGCTGGGCGTGGTGGTCTCGGTCATCTACCTCACGCTCAACGTGGGCGCGCGGAAGCTGCTCAAGCTCGGGCCGCAAGCGAATGCGCTCGTCAAGGTCATCGACCGCGTGCCGCTGGATCCCAAGAAGAGCCTCTACGTGCTCCAGGTGGGCGGCGAGTTCCTGCTCGTGGGCGCCAGTGAGCAGGGCCTGAACCTCATCTCCAAGCTCGACGGCGAGAGCGTGCAGAAGCTCCTCGCCGAGCGCCTCGCCGCGCAGCCCTCGTCCAACTTCCTCGAGCGGCTCAACGCGCTCGCCAAGCCCGCGCCCCGGAAGCCCCAATGAAAAGCCCGCTCCAGGTCTTGCTCCGCAGGCTCATTCCGCTGGCGATCGTGCTCGGGGCCGTCGGGTCGGGCGGGCTGGCCTGGGCCGCGCGCGCGTCGCACGCCGCCGCGAGCACCGCCGCCACCACCGTCAGCCCCGAGGTGACGAGCGCGCTCACCAACAACAGCTTCGGGGGCAAGCCGCTGGTGCTGCTCGTCGCGCTGGCGGCGATGGCGCTCCTGCCCTTCGTGCTCTTGATGGTGACGAGCTTCGTGAAGATCGCGGTGGTGCTCTCGATCGTCCGCAGCGCGCTGGGAACGCAGCAGATCCCGCCGACCCAGGTGATCACCGGTCTGGCGATCATCCTCACCGTCTACATCATGGCGCCCGTGGCCCTGCAGATGTACCGCGCGACCGGCAACCTCGCGGACAACAACGGCGAGCTCTTCAGCGAGAAGAGCGTGCCGCTGCTCCTCGACGCGGCCAACAAGGCGAAGGAGCCGCTGCGCAACTGGCTGGAGAAGCACGCCACCGAGAAGGACCGCACGCTCTTCTACTCGCTGGCGAAGCGCATGCGAGAGGGCCCGGACAAGGACAGCGTCACCGAGCGCGACTTCCTCATCATCGTGCCCAGCTTCGTGATCAGCGAGCTGAAGCAGGCGTTCCAGATTGGGTTCATCCTCTTCGTGCCGTTCATCGTCATCGACATGGTGGTCGCGAACATCCTGCTCGCCCTGGGCATGCACATGCTCTCGCCCACCACGATCTCCATGCCGTTCAAGCTGCTGCTCTTCGTCCTCGTCGATGGGTGGTACCTCATCGCCAAGGGCCTGGTCATTGGCTACCTGTGAGGTGAAGTGATGGTCACCGAGTTCATCAGCCAGATCACGCGCGAGTCGCTGTACCTGGTCATCACCGCGTCGATGCCGCCCATCATCATCAGCTTGATCGTGGGCCTCGCCGTCTCGATCTTCCAGGCCACCACGCAGATCCAGGAGCAGACGCTCACCTTCGCGCCCAAGCTGGTCGTCGTGTTCGGCGTGTTGGCGCTCGCGGGGCCGTGGATTGGCTCGCAGCTGGTGCGCTTCACCTTCGAAGTCTTCGACCGCTTCCCGCAATTCGTGCACTGACGCATGGAAGCGTTCGGTCAGCTCAGCCACCTGCTGGGTCAAGCAGGCTTCACCCAGATCCTGCTCCAGCTCGCGCTGGTGATGGGCCGGGTGCTGCCCATGGCGCTCATCGCGCCGTTCCTCGGCGGCGAGCTGGTGCAGAGCGAAGTGAAGCTGGGCGTGGGAATCACGCTCGCGCTGTTGCTCTATCCGCTGGTGGGCGCAGGCCAGCCGGTGCCCATGTTCGCGTTCCCGTTCATGGCGCTGCTCATCAAGGAAGTGGCCATCGGCGGGGTGATGGCCTTCACGGTGAGCATGATCTTCGAGGCCGCGCGCGCAGCAGGCACGTTCGTGGACACCATGAGCGGCGCGAACCAGGCCACGGTGATGGTGCCGCAGATCCAGCAGCAGGCGTCGCTGTTCGCGGATCTGCAGTTTCAGTTCGCGGTGGTCCTCTTCCTGGTGCTCAACGGGCACCACGTGGTGATCACCGCCATGGCCGACTCCTTCGTGCTGATTCCGATCAACGACTATCCGCACTTTACGCACGGCACCTGGCCGTTCTTCGAGCTCATGCTCCGCACCTGCGCGCACCTCATGTTCGTGTGCGTGGCGCTCTCGGCGCCCGCGGCCGCGGCGAGCTTCCTGACCGACGTGTCGCTCGGCCTCATCAACCGCGTGGCCCCGCAGATCCAGGTCTTCTTCATGAGCATGACCGTGAAGCCCATCGTCACGGTCTTCGTGATGCTGCTCGCGATTCACGTGTTCTCCGACGAGCTCGCCAAGCAGTTCGGCCTCGTGCTCGACGACATGAAGCGCTCGTACATGCTGATGCACTAGGGCTCAGCCATGGCGGACGAGAGCGGCGAGAAAACCGAAGAACCCACACAAAAGAAGCTGGACGACGCTCGCAAGCGCGGCCAGGTGTGGAAGAGCCGCGACCTCACCGGCGCGCTCGTGTTCTTCGTGGGCTACGCGATGCTGACCGCGGGCGCCTCGCAGGTGTACCTGCGCTTCCACATGCTCTTCGACGGCGCGATGGACACCATCGCCCACCTGGGCACGCCCGAGCACGACACCAACGAGGCGCTCATGAACGGGCTGGTGTCGCTGCTCGTCCTCTGCCTGCCGGTCGTGGCGGGCGCGGCGATCGTGGGCGGGCTCGCGGACTTTCTCCAGGTGGGCCCGCTCTTCACCGGCGATCCGGTGATGCCCAAGCTCGAGAAGCTGAACCCGATGGACGGGCTCAAGAACATCTTCAGCAAGAAGACCGTGGTCGAGGCCTTGAAGAACATGCTCAAGGTCTCGCTCGCCGGGTACCTGGCGTGGACGGTGCTCCGCGATCATGTGCCGGTGGTGATCCAGACGGTGCACACCACGCCGCTCGGGCTGGTGATTGTGCTGGGCGAGCTCGTCTATCGACTCACGATCAAGGTGGGCTTGCTGCTCGTGCTCATCGCGCTCTTCGACGTGTGGTGGCAGCACCGCACGTACATGAAGGACATGATGATGACGCGCGAGGAGGTGAAGCGCGAATACAAGGAGAGCGAAGGCGACCCGCACCACAAGGCCAAGCGCAAGGAGCTGCACCAGGAGATCCTCGAGCACTCCGCCATCGAGAGCGTGCAGAACGCCGACGTGGTGATCACCAATCCCACGCACGTGGCGGTGGCGATCTCGTACGACAAGGAGAAGGACGCCTCGCCGCGCGTGCTTGCCAAGGGCGTGGACGAGCTCGCCGCGCGCATCCGCGAGCTGGCCAAGAAGCACGACGTGCCCATGGTGCGGAACGTGCCGCTCGCGCACGCGCTCAACCGGCTCGATCTCGGAACCGAGATCCCCGAGGAGCTCTACGACGCCGTGGCCGAGGTGCTGAACTTCGTCTACGGGCTGCAGAACGAGCAGGCGCCGAGCATGGAGCCGCGACGCTAGACTTGCTGCTCGAGGGGTCGCCATGAGCCAGGACAAGCTCTTCTTCGGCCACGCCGTCTCGGGCCTGTACCAGCACGCGCTCGGCAACCGAATGATGCCGGAGCTCCGCGAGCAGCTCCGCGAGGCCGGGCTGGATCTCGACAAGCCGCTCTTGCCCGCGTACCCGGCCGAGCTCTTCGTGCGCTGGTTGGACGTGGCGGGCGCTGCGCTCTTTCCGAACCGTTCGCGTGCCGAGCAGCTCTACGAGATGGGCCGGGTGACGGTGCAGGGCTTCGCGCAGATCGAGCTCGGCAGCGCCATGTTCGATCACCTCAAGGTCATGACCGCCGAGAAGTCGATGCAGCGCCTCGAGCGGAGCCTGCGCGCGGCCATGAACTTCATCGCCGTGCGCTTTCACCCGCTGAGCCCCACCGAGTTCGAGCTCCACCTCAACGACGTCGTGGGGATCCCGGACTTCTTCCGTGGCCTCGTGGAAGGCGGCTCGAGCGCCGCGGGTCGGAGCTCGAGCGTCACCGTGAGCCGGCTCGAGGGCGAGGGCTGCGTGCTGCTGTATCGAGCGGGTTAACCAGTTCGTTAACAAGGCGGACGGCCGATGATTCGCGCGCTCGTACTTCTCGCCACGCTCGCCGGAGCAGACCTGAAGACGGTGGGCTCGTCGAAGGAGGCCGCCGCCGCCATCGGCCAGGACGTGCGCGTCAGCGGCATCGCGCAGGATTCCAAGCTCTCGGGCGTGGTGGTGACGGGCGAGCTCGTCGTCTACTGCCTCGATCACCCGAGCTGGAGCGCGCGCGCCGGCAAGCGCATCACCGTCGAGGGCAAGCTGGAGCAGACGCGCGAGCTCGAAGCGCACGTCGACGACGCAGGCGCCATCAGCCAGGGCACGGGCGGCCCCATCTTCGTCATCCGCGCGTGCACGGTGAAGTAGGCGCTACACTCGCCGCGCATGGCCGACACCTTCCGCCTTCACGAACTGGGCAGCCTGGTGCTCCTCGACTGGCTCGCCACGCCCACCGTGCCCGCGCTCGACGAGATTGGCCAGAAGCTCGATGCCGCGATCGCGCGCGGCAAGCCGCTCGCGCTCATCACCGTCATTCGCGACGGCACCGTGGCGCCCGACTCCAAGGTCCGCGACCACATGAACACCATCTTCAAGCCGCGCCTGATGCAGCTGCGCGCGCACTGCCTGGTGATCGAGGGCAAGGGCCTCGCGGCGGATGCCAAGCGGCTCTTCACCCGTGCGGCGCTCGCGCTCATCGGCCAGGGCGCGCCCATCTTCGACTCGCTCCAGAGCGCGCTGCGCAGCCCCGCGTTTGCTCCCGAGGCCGCGCTCGAAGCCCAGGCGCTGGCCCTCAGGGCAGGGTGATCCTAGAGTCGGAACATGGCCGCCGATGATCGCGACACGCAAATCGCCGTCGCCATCAAGTACAACAAGGACGAGGACAAGGCCCCCAAGGTCGTGGCCAAGGGGATGAACCTCAAGGCCGAGCGCATCAAGGAGATCGCCAAGCAGGCAGGCGTCCCGATCATGCGCAACGTGCCGATGGCGCACGCGCTGAACAAGGTCGACATCGGCGACGAGATTCCGGAAGAGCTGTACGACGCCGTGGCCGAGGTGCTCAACTTCGTCTACGCGCTGGCCCAGGACAAGGAACCCAAGCCCTGACGGGCGGAGACCCCATGAGCGACTACGACTACGAGAACTCCTCCGCGGGCCAGCAGAAGTCTGGTTCGGTGGTGCCGTGGATCCTGCTCACCTTCATCACCGTGGGCGCCGGCTTCGGCATGTTCTTCTTCAACATGCAGAAGGAGCAGGCCGTCTCGGCGCTCGAGAAGTTCAAGGCCGAGTACGACACCCTCAAGAAGCGCCAGGCCGCGACGGATCAAGCCAAGCAGGATCTGGAGAAGCAGCTCGCGGACATGAAGACCGAGCGCGACACCCAGGAGACGGCCAAGAACGACGCCCTCCACAAGCTCGACGAGGCCACCCAGCAGCTCTCGCTCGCCAAGGCCGAGTCGAGCGACAAGGGCAAGGGCAAGGGCGGCAAGAAGGGCATCGTGATGGTGAAGGGCAAGCGCCACCGCTAGCCCCCCGCCGTCACTGCAGCGGCTGGCCCGCCTCGTGGTGGATGCGCTGGAGCAGCGTGGCCATGTCGTCGGCGTGCTCCTCTTCCTTCTCGAGGATGCGCTCCATCACCCGCCGGCTGGTCGGGTCTTTCTCGCCCAGGTACTGGATGATCTCGCGGTAGGTCTCGATGGCGATGCGCTCCGCCACCAGGTCCTCCTTGATCATCTCCACCAGCGAGGCGCCCTCCTCGAACTGCGAGTGCGACCGGGCCAGGAGCCCGTCGGGCGAGAAGTTGGGGTGCCCGTTCAGCTGGCGGATGCGCTCGGCGATCTGGTCCGCGTGCTGCGCCTCCTCGTTGGAGTGCTGCATGAACTCCTCGGCGACGGCTTGGTAGTGGATGCCCACGGCCATGTAGTAGTGCTGCCGGTACCGCAGCGTGCAGACGATCTCCGTGGCCAGCGCGTCGTTCAGGAGCTTCACCACCACGTTCACGTCACCCTGGTAGTCGGGCGTGACCGCGCCTTGCTCGATCTGCTCGCGGGCGCGCTTCTGGATCTCCTTCACGTCGGTCAGGAAGGGCTGCTTGGAAGTCACGGGGCTCTCCTCGCGCGATGTGCGTGTGGCGCAAATCTCCTCACGAGGCAGTGAGCGTCCAAGCAGCGGGGCCCCGGCCGCTCGGTTGCCATGAACACCTGAAGCGAGCAGACACACGTCCGCTCGCCGAGCAGATCCAACGCGAGGGAGCGGTCACTCGGTCGCGCGCTGCGTCTCGTCGTGCAGCGCTTCGATGCCGCGGGCCAGGGCGATGCGCAGCGCCACGCTGCGGTCCACGCGCGTGAGCTGGCCCATGGGCGTGGCGCGGAGCTGCTCCACCAATTCCTGAAGCTGCTCCAGGAGCTCCTCGGGGAGCTCCACGCGGGTGGGGTGGGTGGGCGTATCCATCATGAAGCGAACGCTATGCACCAGCGAACGCACGGCCAACGGTGGCCAGCCGGGCAGGTAAACGCTTTGGAGTTCCGGCGCTGCGCGCGCTATCAAGGGCCGTCCCCAGGAGGATCTGATGGCCCGCACCATGAACTTCAACGCCGGCCCCGCCGCGCTGCCCTTGCCGGCCCTCGAGCGCGCGCGCGAGGAGTTCCTCGACTTCTCGGGCAGCGGCATGTCGGTGATGGAGCACTCGCACCGCGGCAAGGAGTACGACGCCGTCCACGAAGAGGCCCTGGCCCAGCTCAAGGCGCTCCTCGGCGTGCCCCACTCGCACGCGATCCTGTTCCTGCAAGGCGGCGCCAGCCAGCTCTTCGCCCAGGTGCCGATGAACTTCCTGCCCGCGGGGCAGAGCGCCGACTACGTGGTCAACGGCGTCTGGGGCGAGAAGGCCATCGGCGAGGCCAGGGCCATCCAGAGCCTGGGCGGCGGTACCGCGCGGCTCGCGGGCAGCAGTGGCGTCGGCGACGGCAAGGAGAAGCAGTACACGCGCGTCGTTCGCCAGGACGAGCTCCAGCTCGACGGCAAGGCCGCCTACCTGCACTTCACCAGCAACGAGACCATCCACGGCAACCAGTACGCGGTGGTGCCGGAGCGGCCGTTCCCGGTGGGGCCGTCGCCGCTGGTCTGCGACATGTCGAGCGACTTCCTCTGGAAGCCCACCGACGTCTCCAAGTTCGCGCTCATCTACGCTGGCGCGCAGAAGAACATCGGCCCGAGCGGCGTGGTGGTGGTCATCGCGGCCAAGGAGTTCATCGAGCGCGGCCGCAAGGACATCCCCAAGATCTTCCAGCTCCGCACCGTGCTGGAGAACAACTCGCTCTACAACACGCCGCCCACGTTCGGCATCTACATGATCCGCAACGTGCTCGCGTGGGCCCAGAAGCTCGGCGGCCTGCCTGCCATCGAGAAGCTCAACCGCGAGAAGGCCGCGGCCATCTACGGCGCCATCGACGGCAGCAACGGCTTCTTCAACTGCCCGGTGGAGAAGGAGAGCCGCTCGGTGATGAACGTCGTCTTCCGGCTGCCGAACGAGAAGCTGGAGGAGGAGCTCGTGGGCGCCGCCAAGAAGGAGGGCATGGTGGGACTCAAGGGCCACCGCTCGGTGGGCGGCATCCGCGTGTCGCTCTACAACGCCGTGGAGCTCGCCTGGGCGAGGGAGCTGGCGTCGTTCATGAAGCAGTTCGCGCAGAAGAAGGCCTGAAGAAAGGCTGAAGGCCGGAATACGCGGGCCCGCCGTGCGTCGAACGCGGGCGGCCTGCGTTGACACCCCCTGGGGCAGGGTGTTGTGTTGGGCGGCTCTGTTGGAGGCTCCATGTCGGAAGCGGTGATCGTCGAGGCGGTGCGGACCGGGCGCGGCAAGCGCAAGGGGACGCTGGCCGGTGTCCACCCCGTGGACCTGGCCGCGCACGTGCTCGAGGCCGCCATCCGCCGCGCCGGCATCGCGCCCGCGCTCGTGGACGACGTGGCACTCGGCTGTGTCTCGCCGGTGGGCGAGCAGGGCTTGAACATCGCGCGTGGCGCGGTGCTCGCGGCGGGACTGCCCATCGACATCGCCGGCGTCAGCGTGAATCGCTTCTGCGGTTCGGGACTTCAGGCCGTGAACCAGGCCGCCTTGGCCGTGATGGGCGGACAGAGCGAGATCGCCATCGGCGGCGGCGTCGAGAACATGACCCGCGTGCCCATGGGCTCCGACGCGGTCGGGCCGGGCAATGGACCGGCGTCGCCGCAGCTGCTCGAGCGCTGGCCCAACCTCGTTCCGCAGGGCATCTCCGCGGAAATGATCGCCGAGCAGTGGAAGCTCAGCCGCCGCGAGCTCGACGAGTACAGCGCCGCCAGCCAGCAGAAGGCCGGCGCAGCGATTGCCGCGGGCAAGTTCAAGAACGAGATCGAGCCGCTCGACGTGGACCTGCCCGACGGCCGCAAGGTGAGCTTCGCCACCGACGAGCACTGCCGCCCCACGACGACCGTCGAGGTCCTCGCGGGCCTGAAGCCGGCCTTCAAGGAAGACGGCGTCATCCACGCGGGCAACAGCTCGGGCATCGTCGACGGCGCCGCGGCGGTCGTCGTGACCTCGCCCGAGGGCGCGAAGAAGCACGGCCTCAAGCCGCGCGCGAAGATCGTGAGCATGGCCGTGGCCGGCTCGGACCCGGTGATCATGCTCACCGGCCCCATCCCCTCGACGAAGAAGGCGCTGGCCAAGGCCGGCCTCACCATCAACGACATCGATCTCTTCGAGATCAACGAGGCGTTCGCGCCGGTGCCCATCGTGGTCGCGCGCGAGCTGGGCATCCCGCTGGAGAAGCTGAACGTGAACGGCGGCGCCATCGCCCTTGGCCATCCGCTCGGCGCCACCGGCGCGATCCTCGTGGCCACCGTGCTCAACGAGCTGGAGCGCCGCGACCTGCGCCGCGGCCTGGTCACGCTCTGCATTGGCTACGGCATGGGCATCACCACCATCATCGACCGGAAGGTCTGAAGAAGAGCTGCACGAAGGAGCAACCGATGCACGCCGTCGCGCTGTTTGCCGCCGCGCTTCTCTCCGCGGCCTCCCCGCCTCCCGAGGCCCAGCGGGCCAAGGACCAGGCCGACGCGCTCAAGAAGCAGGGCGACGTGTCCGGCGCCGAGGCCGCGTACAAGCAGGCCATCGCCCTCTTCCCGATGTACGCGCTCGCGCATAACGACTACGGCTCGCTGCTCTTCGAGAACGGCCGCGTGCCCGAGGCCATCGGCCAGTTCCAGGAGGCCACCAAGGGCGATCCGGACTACGCGATTGCTTGGTTCAACCTGGGCTTCGCTTCGCGCAAGACCGGCGCGTATGCCGAGGCGGTGAAGGCCTACCAGAAGTACGTGACCCTCAAGCCCGACGACACCGACGGCTGGTACGGCCTGGGCGAGTCGTGCCGCAACGCAGGCCAGAAGGAGTGCGCGATCACCGGGTACAAGACCTATCTCGATCGTGAGCACCGTCCGAGCGAGCAGAAGTGGATCGACAAGGCCCACGCGTACCTCGCCGATCTGCAGCCGCAGAACGCGCCCGCCCCTGCGACGACCTCCACGGCGGTGACCACCACCACCAGCCCGACGCCGACGACGACCGCGGCACCGGTGCCGACGCCGATTCCGTCGACGCCTGCGCCAGCCACCACCGTGGCGCCGACCGCGGTGGCTGCGGCCAGCTCGCCGCTCGCGCTGCAGAAGATCTCCCAGGGCGACCAGCTCTTCTCGGCCAAGCAGTTCCGCGATGCGCTCTTCGCCTATCAGGACGCGGTGAACGCCGATCCGGCGAACGTCGAGGCGCTCTTCGACCTGGGCAAGACCTACGCGGTGATGGGCTACTACCCGCAGGCCATCGATCGCTGGCAGCGCGTGGTGGAGCTCGCCGCCGATCCGGGCGTGAAGCAGCGCGCGCAGGAGAACATCGCCAAGGCGCAGGCCAAGGTGGGCATTACCAACTCGCCGCCGGCCACGCCGACCAGCGCGCCCGCGCCGCAGCCCACCGTGGTGCCCGCTGCCACCGGCGCCGACGCCGCCCGCCAGCACTACGAAGAGGGCGTGGCGCTCATCAACCAGCGCCAGTACCAGCCCGCGATCGACGCGCTCAACGCCTCGCTCCAGGCCAGCCCGGGCTACGCGCTGGCGATGGCCGCGCGGGGCAGCGCGCACGTGGGTCTGCGCCAGTATCCCGAGGCGGTGGACGACTACCAGTCCGCGCTTCGCCTGGATCCGAACATGGCCACGCCGCTCTTCGGCGCGGCCGAGGCGTTCCGCGCGCTGGGCCGCAAGCAGGACGCCAAGCTCTACTACCAGCGCTACGCCGACTCGCGTGCGCCGGACGTCTCGCCGCAGCTCCAGGACGAGGCGCGTCGCCGGGTGAGCGAGCTCGGGCCGTAGCCGGAACTTCGCCGCCAGGCGGGTTGTCGCGCGCGCGGACGGTCCCTACCGTTTCCGGGTGGAGACTTCTGCCCGCAGCTTCCGCACGGGAGCCATCTTGCGGCTGGCGCTGGCCGGCGCGGGCATCTTCTGGGCGGTGTGCTTCCTGGGCCTGGAGCTGCGCGGCCACGGCCTCGTCTCCGGCGCGACCACCTGGGGCTGCGCGGTGTTCGCCGGCTTCTTCTTCGCGCTCTGGGTGTACCACTCGCGCCTGCGCATCGACGTCGACGGCGCGGGCGTGCACTACCGCACCCTTCGCAAGAGTGTGCGGGTTGCCTTCGGCGACATCTTGCGCGTGAGCGTCTTGCCCACGGTGAGCCTGCGCATCTACCTCGTGCAGACCCGGCGCGGGCTCATCTCCTTCACCAGCAACTTGAAGGGACACCGCGAGCTCTTCGCGCTGCTCGTGGAGCGCGCGAACCTCGCGGCCTAGCGCAGCTCCGCGCGCAGGAAATCTTTCGCGCCCGCGGGCCCGCTCAGCCGCAGCCACACCGGCCCCTGGTGTGGCTCGGCCGCGAGCGCGAGGGTGAGGAACCGACAGCAGCGGCGCTCGGCGTCGATCCACTCGGCCAGCTCGGTCAGCGGCATCTTGGCCGCGTCGACGTGCAGCCCGAAGCCGGCATCCAGCTCGCGCAGCTCGATGACAGCGGTCCGCAGCTTCTGGCTCAGCACCTGGTGACGCGCGCGCTGCGCGGGATCGAGCGCGTGAAGGTCGCAGGCCATCGGTTCGGGCGAAGCAGCGAGGGCGACGGTCAGCACGGCAGCGAACATGGGTTCCTCCTTGGGTTCGCGGCCAAGGCTGCAAGTTGAAGTACACTTCAAGTCAAGCGAAAGGGCGTGCGTGCGCATCGGCGAGCTGGCCAAGAAGGCGAACGTGGCGACCTCGACGGTGCGCTTCTACGAGCGCGCGGGGCTCTTGCCGCGGGCGGATCGCAGCTCGGGCCGGCGCGTCTACGACGGGAGCGAGCTCGATCGGCTGGCGCTGATTGGTTTCGCGCAGGCGTGCGGGTTCACGCTGGCCGAGGTCCGCACGCTGCTCTCGGGAGAGAAGCCCGGCCGCGCGCGCGAACGCTGGATGCCGCTCGCCAAAGCCAAGCTTCTCGAGCTTCGGCAGACCGAAGCGCGGCTGCGCGGGATGCGTGGGCTCCTCACGCGCCTGCTCGATTGCCAGTGCGTGGACGTCGGCGAGTGCGGGCGACGGATTCGGTCGGCGGCTAGCGCACGGCCCAAGCGATGACCACCGCGCCGGCGCCCGCGGCGAAGAGCGCCAGGCCCATGAGCATCACCTCGAAGCCGGCCAGCGCGGGCTGGCGCTTCTTCTTCGGCTGCGGTTCCGGCGTCTCGACGGGCTCGGGCTTCGGCTCGGGCGCGACGACCTTGGGCTCCACGGGCTTGGTCGGCTCGGGCGGCGGCGTCGGACGCTGCGGCTCGAGCGGCTTCTCGAACGCCAGGATCGTGTTGCCAATCTGAATCGTCTCGCCGCCGCGCAGGCTCTGGGAGCCCGTGAGCCGCACGCCGTCGACGAGCACGCCGTTGGCGCTCATCAGATCCACGACCTGAAACGAATCGCCTGTTCGGACGAGCTTGGCGTGCATGCGCGACGCGAGCGCGTCGCTCACGCGGGCCACGCAACCTTCGCCGCGGCCGACGAACGTGGCCTGCTCCATGAGCACCACGCGCCGGCCGATGTCCGGACCGTTGAGCCAGAGCAGCGACGGCAGGCCCGGCTTCACCGGCATCGGCGTCCCGCGCAGCATCGCGCGCGCGAGCAGCTTGGTCTGGGGCGCGGCGTCGGGCAGGGCGACGAGCGCCACCTCGACCGCACCGATCTTCACCACGTCGCCCGGCCGCAGCAGCCGACGCGAACCCGCCGCGAGCTTCTGCGCGCCGATCTGCGCCTCGGCCTTCGCGGAGGCGATCGCGTGGTCACCGCGTGGCTCCAGGGCCAGAGCGCCTTCGGGCAGGCCGTGCGCGGCGCCGAGCACCAGGCGGCCTTCGAGGGCGAGCTTCTGGGGGTTGGCGCCCGCGCGGATTTCGAGGGAGAGCATGCCGGCCGGTAGTTCACGGACCGTGCCGACAGCCAAGCGCCTGAAAAGAGGAACCCCCGAGGCCGGCCTGTCGGCGCGGCGATCGGGGGCTGTCTGCGGCGCGATCGGGACTGCTCAGAGCGCCTTGCGCAGCTCGACGACGTTCCCGTCGATCTTCACCGGGCCCTCGCTCGCCGCCTTCAGCTCCTGGGTCACCAGGTCGAGCAGCTCCGTCGAGATGGCGACGATGGCGTTGTGGTCGTAGCCGTTCTCGCGCAGCTCTTTGAAGAACGACTTGGCCAGGATCTTCGGCGCGTTGTTCGTCTTCATGGCTTGGCTCCGCATGATGGGCTCCTGGTTGCGACCAGCGACGGCACCCTGCTTAAGCAACCGCTCTGCCAAGTCCGGAAGGATTTTGAAAATTCCCTGATCTCGGCATGTTGCAACGCGCTGTTCAGTCCCAGGCTGCGAAGCGCAGTTCGCATTTGGCCCGATTTGCCCCCAAGCGGGGCGCGAACAGGGAAGCGCATTACGCACCCGAAGAACGCGGGAGGACCGAAAGATTCCGCGATGTTGAAGATGCTTGGGGCGGTCTGTTACACCCCGACCAAGCAGCCATGACCTACCGCGTCTCGAACATTGGCATCTGGCTCGACGAGGACGAGAGCCTGCTGGGCAAGCGCGCAGCCGAGAAGCTGGGCGTCGACGCCCGGTCGGTCGGTGAGCTGCGCGTGGTCCGGAAGATCCTCGACGCCCGCAAGCGCAACCACCCGCGCTTCGTGTACCAGGTCGACGTGCAGGTGGAGCAGGGCCCGCGCATGCCGCGCCTCGGCGGCGACGTGATGCTCGCGCCGGAAGCGGACAAGCCGCTGCCGCCGGTGCGTGCACCGGAGCAGATGCCGATCATCGTCGGGCTCGGTCCGGCGGGGCTGTTCTGCGCGCTGGGGCTCCTGGAGCGCGGCGTTCGCAGCATCCTCATCGACCGCGGTCGCCCTGTTCAGCCGCGCCGCCGCGACGTGGCCAAGCTCTTCCGCGATGGCACGCTCGACCCGGACAGCAACATGAACTTCGGCGAGGGCGGCGCCGGCGCGTACACCGACGGCAAGCTCGCCACGCGCGTGAGCCATCCTCAGGTCCGCAAGGTCGTCGAGACCTTCGCGCACTTCGCCAGCCTCGACCGCATCCTCACCGAGGGAAAGCCGCACGTCGGCTCGGACCTGCTGCCAGGCGCGATCTCGGCGTTCCGCGCGCACCTGGAAGAGCAGGGCTGCAAGGTGATGTGGGAGACGCGCGTCGACGATCTGCTCTACCGCGACGGCCGCTGCGTGGGCGTGAAGCTGCGCTCCGGCGAAAAGCTCGAGAGCGATCGCGTGATCCTCGCGCCGGGCAACTCCGCGCGAGAGCTGTACGAGCGCTTCGCCGCCGACGGCAAGCTCGAGCTCGAGCCCAAGCCGTTCGCGGTGGGGTTCCGCGTCGAGCATCCGCAGTCGATGATCGACAAGCTCCAGTACGGCGCCGCGTGCGGCAATCCCAAGCTGCCGGCCGCGGACTACAAGCTCGCCGAGAACCCGGTCGTGGGCGGGAAGCCGCGCGGCGTCTACAGCTTCTGCATGTGCCCGGGCGGCATCGTCGTCCCCACGCCGACCGAAGAGGGCATGCAGTGCACCAACGGCATGTCCAACAGCCACCGCTCGGCCAAGTTCGCCAACGCGGGCATCGTGGCCGCGGTGACCCTCGAAGACTTCGCGCACGAGGGCTTCACCGGGCCGCTCGCGGGCCTGCAGTGGCAGCGCAAGTGGGAGAAGGCCGCGTTCGTGCTCGGCGGCGGCGGGTACATGGCCCCGGCGATGCGCGTGTCGGACTACCTCGCGAACGCCAGGCCCAGCGCGCTCGGCGACACGACCTATCGCCCCGGCTTGACCCCGGCCGACGTGAACCAGCTCTTCCCCGAGCCGGTGAAGGTGGCGCTCAAGGAGGCGTTGCGCGGCTTCGACCGGAAGATGCGTGGCTTTGCCTCGGGCGAGGGCGTGCTCATCGGCATCGAGGCGCGGACCAGCGCGCCCTTGCGCATCACCCGCGGCGACGACTTCCAGGCGACGGCGCTTCGCGGCCTTTATCCAGTGGGCGAAGGCTGCGGGTACGCCGGCGGAATCGTCTCGGCGGCGGTGGACGGGCTGCGGGCCGCTGAGCAAATCTGCGTCGAACTCGCGGCGTAGGCGTGGTGTCCAACCCGAGAACCTCGGGAGGCTGCGTGAAGTACTTCGTCAAGAACGAGCACGGTGAGCTGACGTTCGGCTCCATCCACGAGCTGCGGGCCATGTTCCAGCAGGGCATGGTCGAGGCGGACGATGACGTCCGTCCCGAGGACAGCCAGATCTGGCGCAAGGCCGGCGCCATCCCCGAGCTGCGAGAGCTCGGAGCGTCGACGCGGGCATCGAACTCCCAGTTCGCCTTCATCGCGGTGACGCTGGTGTGCCTGTCGGTCTCGCTGTATGCGCTCGTGCATCTGCACAACCTGCTGCTCGCCGCCATCTGCATGGTGCCGGTGATCGGCATGAGCACGCGGGCCTTCACCAAGGCCATGAAACGGGAGCGGGGCTGACATGGGCGACACCCAGAAGGCGCTGGTGACCGGCGCATCCAGCGGCATCGGCTACGCGCTGTGCAAGAAGCTCGCGGCGCGCGGCGTGGAGGTCTGGGTCTCTGCGCGTCGGCAAGAGCTGCTCGACAAACTCGTCGGCGAGATCACCGCCGCGGGCGGCAAGGCGCACCCCTTCGTCCTCGACGTGAGCCGCGCCGACGAGACCCACGACAAGCTCCTCAAGCTCGACGCCGATGTCGGCGGCATCGACCTCGTCGTCGCCAATGCGGGGCTCGGCGGTGAGCAGGGCGCGCGCACCGTGGTGGAGACCGGCTGGAAAGAGGTTCGCGATCTCTTCCAGGTGAACCTGCTTGGCGCGGCGGCCACGCTCACGCCGTTCGTGAAGCCCATGGTGGAGCGCAAGAAGGGCCACCTGGTGGGGGTGTCGAGCATTGCGGCGCGGCTGCCCATTCCGCGCGGCGCGCCCTACGGCGCGAGCAAGGCCGGGCTCACCTTTCTCCTCGAGAGCATGGACATCGAGCTGCGCGCGCTGGGCGTCCCGGTGACGGTGGTTGAGCCCGGCTTCGTGCGCACGCCCATGAGCGATCAGCTCGTGAACGATCCGCGGCCGTTCCTGGTGGAAGTCGACGACGCCGCCGAGATCATCGACCGCGGCATCCAGCGCCAGGCGCGCATGGTGCGCTTCCCGTGGATCCTGGGCGCCATCTCCAGCAGCACCAATGCGTTGCCCCGCGCGTTCTCGGCGCCGCTCATCCGCAACGCGACCAAGCCGCGCGCCTGATCAGACCGCCGCTTCGGGAACGCGCCGGTGCAGCTTCACGCCGAGCATGATCAGCGTGGCCCCGAAGGCCAGCGCGTAGGCGCCGAGCAGGTACACCAGCCCGAGCATCCCCGCTCTGGGCCAGACCAGCATCAGCACGCCCAGCACCAGCGAGAGCACGCCGCCCAGGCCGAGCAGCCACTCGCCTTCGATCTCCTTGCGCAGCCGAAAGGCCGCGGAGATCTCCATCACGCCGGTGATGATGGCCCACGCGCTCACCAGGAGGAGCATGGCGATGGCCGCGCTCGAGGGGAACACGAGCGCGATGAAGCCGATGATGAGCCCGGTGATGCCCTGGAGCACCAGCGGCGCCCAGGGCTGGTGGCCGCGCGCGGCGCGGACGGAGGAGATGAGCGCGAAGAAGCCGTCGAAGATGGCGTAGAGGCCGAAGAACATCACCAGCGCGCCGAGCCCCGACCACGGCCGCGAGAAGCAGAGCAGGCCGAAGATCAGCGCGATCACGCCGCGCACCACCACCATCCACCAGTTCTTGGCGAGAGATTCCATGCCGCCAACGTGGACAGTCCACGGGCCGACGACAAGGCCAGTTCTCGGAGAGCGACCGAACGGCCGAGGGCTACTGCTCCACCTCGCCACCGATCATGTTGATGGTGTCGAAGGTCGGCACCATGTCGGCGAGGAGCGAGCCCTCGATCATGCTGGGCAGGCCCGAGAGGATGGGGATGCCCGGCGCGCGGCAGTGGACCTTGTACGGGCGGCCCGAGCCGTCGCTCACCACGTAGAAGCCCAGCTCGCCGTTGGCGGCCTCGGTGTAGCCGTAGGCCTCTCCCGGCGGGATCTGGATGCCCTCGATGATGAGCTTGAAGTGCGCCATCACGCCTTCGATGGTGGCGTACACGGCGGGCTTGGGCGGCAGCGCCACGCGCCAGTCGCCCACGATCACCGGGCCGGCGGGGATGTTCTGCAGCGCCTGGCGGATGATGCGGTCGCTCTGCTTCAGCTCCTCCACGCGGATGGCGTAGCGGTCGAAGTTGTCGCCGTTGGAGCCCACCGGCACGTCGAAGTCGAGCTTGTCGTAGGCGAAGTAGGGCGCCGCCTTGCGCACGTCGTAGCCCACGCCGCACGCGCGCAGGCACGGACCGGTGAAGCCCCAGTCGATGGCCTCTTCCTTGCTGATGATGCCCGTCTTCACCGTGCGGTCGAGGAAGATGCGGTTGCGCGTGAGGAGGATGTCCACCTCTTCGCGCAGCTCGGCGCAGCGGTTCAGCGTGGCGATGAGCTTCTCCGAGAAGCCCACCGGGAGATCGCGCTCCACGCCGCCCACGCGGCCAAACGTCGTCGTGAGCCGCGCGCCGGTGAGCTCGCTCACGCGGTCCCACAAGAGCTCGCGGGCCTCCACGCCGTAGAGGAACGCGGTGAAGCCACCCAGCTCGAGCGCCATGGCGCCCACGAGCGTGAAGTGGTCGCACATGCGGTGCATCTCGCTGGCGATGGTGCGGATCCACTTGGCGCGCTCGGGGATCTCGATGCCCGCGAGCTTCTCCACCGCGTGGAGGTAGCCAAAGTTGTTCATCATCGCCGACACGTAGTTCAGCCGATCCGTGTACGGCAGGCACTGCGTCCAGGTGCTGTTCTCGCAGCTCTTCTCGAAGCCGCGGTGCAGGAAGCCAATCTCCGGCTCGGCCTTGATGATGGTCTCGCCGTCGAGCTCCATGCGCATGCGCACGGTGCCGTGCATGGCCGGGTGCGACGGGCCGAAGTTCACCAACATGTGCCGGGTGGGAAGATCCGCCTCGAGCTCGTCGGGCTCGCCGGCGCTCGGGTTGACCTCACTCACCTTCTCGTTGCTGTGCGGAACGGTAGCCATTCGAGGGATCCGGATTTAACGAGAATGTTAAGACGTCTTGGGGCTGGCGCCGGGGCCACGGACGAGGTCGCGGAAGTCGCGCTCCTCCACCAGCGGCTGGCGGCCCTTGAGCGGGTAGTCCTTGCGGAGCGGGTGGCCCACGAACTCCTCGTACATGTAAAGGCGCTTCATGTTCGTGTGGCCGGTGAACGTGATGCCGTACATGTCCCAGACCATGCGCTCCCACCAGTCGGCCGTCTTCCACACGGTGGACACGGTGGGGACCTCGGGGTTCTTGCCCGGCGCGGGCTCGTCCACGCGGACCTTGAGGCGCACGCGCTTGTTCTTGGTCACCGAGTACAGGTGGTAGATGACCTCGAACCGCGGGCTCGCCTCGGGCAAGAGCATGCGGTCCACGGCGGTGACGCTCTCGAGGAGCTTGAAGTCGAGCGCCTCGTCGGTCTTCAGGAACTGGCAGATCTCCACCAGCTGCGCGGCGTTGACGACGGCCGTGTCGTCGCCGCGCGCGTGGTGGGTCTCGAGGATCGCCGCGCCAAACTTCTCCTTCAGGCGGTCCAGGGCAAGCTGGCTCATCAAGGCTCCCAGGGCAGACGGAGGCGCGCGGAAATTACCGCTGCGGGCCCCATTTTCCTAGGGGTTTCGCGCTCGCTCGCTTGGTCGAGGCGGGCGGCCTACTCGTAGAAGATGTTGCAGCCGCCCGCGTCGCCGCAGGGGCTCCCGCAGAAGCCCGCGTCGTTGATGGTGCCCTGGCAGATCTGGCAGCCGCCGTCGGGGATGCCCTTGCAGCGCAGGTTGCAGTTCGAGGTGCAGTTGTTGATGTAGCAGGTCGTGGCGTTCTGGCAGTAGGCGCCGCAGCCGCCGCCGGGGCAGTCGATGACGTTGTTGCCCGTGCCCTGCGCGGAGAGGGTGCAGTCGCCCTTGAGGCAGCCCAGCGTGGACGACGCGCCCGGGGTGATGTCGGCGTTGCAGCTGCCGCCGGGGCAGTTGAGGGTGCAGCTGTTGGCGTTGCACTGGAAGAAGCAGTTGCCCGCGGCGCAGTTGTCGTTGCAGTCCTTGTCGCAGGTGCACTGGTCGTTGGATGCGCACTCGACGGGCGTGAGGTTCTTCGACGCCGGCGGGGCGTCGCTGCACGCCGCGCACGCGACGAGCAGGAGCGTCAGCGAAGCCAATCGGACGGGGCGGGCCATGGGCCGATTCTAGGCCGACTTCCTGGTTTGCGTGCACCTCAAGCGAGCTGCGAAAGCGCCTTCCACTGGGCGAGCACCCGGGCGTAGCCGCGCGCCTCGAACCAGCCGAGCGCCTGCTGAAGGCCTTCCCGGGCCACGAAGGCGCGCCCCACGGCCAGCGCCTGGTGCGAGACCACGTTCTGCGGCGGGATCTTGGCGGCGCCGCGCTCGAGGGTTTCGCGGGCAGCCGCGTCCTGGCCGGCGAGGCGGAGGGCGGCGGCGGTGAGGGCGTAGATCTCGCCGGGGTCGAGCTCTTCGACCCATGCCGTTGACCGCTCCTCGAGCTCGTCGAGGGCGGCGAGGAGCTCGCTGCGGGCGCGGCCGAGGTCGAGCCGGTCGCGCGTCTTGGCGAAGCGGAGCAGGCGGCTCTTGCCGGAGAGCGCGCGGGTCTGGGCGAGGAGCATGGCCCAGCCGTTGGCCTCGGCGTGCTTGCGCGCGGTGACGATGAAGGCGTCGGCCTCGGCGAGCGCGCCTCGAGCGATGGCCACGTGCGCGAGCACCGCGGGCGCCTCGGCCTTGCCCGCGTGGTTGCCGATGGTGACGGAGAGCTTGCCGTAGAGCGTCTCCGAGGCGCGAGCGCGCTCGAGCTCGCCCAGCTCGGTGAGCACCAGCGCGAGGTTGTGGGTGGCGATGGCCTCGCGGCGCAGCCAGCCGGTGGTGCGGCCCAGGTCGCGGCTGCGCTCGAAGGCCTTCTTCGCCTGCGCGAGCTCTCCCATGCCGAAGTGGAGGATGGCCCGCGCGTTCCACGCGAGGCACTCCTCGCGCTTCTCGCCCAGGCGCTGGGTGAGCGCGACCAGCTGCTCGGCCAGCGTCCGGGCGCGATCGAAGTCGCCCGAGCCCGACGAGGCCATCACCTCGGCGCGCAACAGATGCAGCATCAGCGCGTCGTCCTGGAGGTCCTTGGCGGGCACGCGCCGCCGCACCTCGCCGCAGATCTCCAGCGCCTGCTGCGGCCGCCCCAGGATCTCCGACGCGAACCACGCCCACGTCTTGGCCCAGCGCACCCAGAGCTGCGCCGCCGCCGGACCCTCGAGCCGAACCAGCCGGTGGTGCGCCTCTTCGAACGCGCGGATGGTGTCGTCGCGGCGCACCAGGTGTGAGAGCGCCTCGGCGCGGCCGAGCTCCACCGCGGCCAGGGCGGCGTCGGGCGAGAGCGCGTCCCATTGGTCGACGAGCGGCCGCGGCCGGGCGCGCAGCATGGCGCCTGCGGTTCCGGGCGGCAGCGGGGTGGGCGCCGGCGAGGTGTGTCCAAGCGGCTCCAGGGTGCGCAGCGCGGCATCGGGCTGGCCCGCGAAGATCTGCGCATCGGCCAGCCGGCGCAGGAGCACCACCTTGCGCACGCCGACGGCGTCCTGAACGGCCTGCTCCAGCGCCGAGCGCCGGCCCTCGCCCGCGCGCACGTCGGCGAGCGCCTCCAGCCACATCGACCGCGCCGGACCGGACATCGCCGGCGCAGCCAACGGCACCAGCTCCTCGGCGCGCGCCGCAAACTCGCTCGGCGCGAGCGCCTCGAGCGTGCGCGCGGCCCAGGCACCCGCAGAGAGACGCCAGGCCTTTGCTTGCGCGTCATCGACCGACTTCGCGAGCGACGCACGCAACCGGGTGTCGTTCAGCAGCGCTGTTGTGTCGCGTCGGGTGACGACGCCTGCTCTCTCGAGCGCGTCCATCGGCGCCACGTCGCCCAGCGCGTCCAGCGGCGCCTCGCCGCCGAGGATGGCCAGCGCCTGCGCGAGTCGAGCTGCGGGCTCGCCGAGCGCGCGGACGTTCGCCAGACGGAGCGCGTCGAAGCTCGCGGCCGAGGGATCGGCGAGCAGCGCCAACGCCAGCCCGGGATTTCCGCGCGACACGGTCACGAGCCGGGTTGCGTCGGCGGTCGACGCGCCCCGCGCAGTGAGCAGCGCTTCGAGCGCGTCGTTCTCGAGCGGTCCCAGCTCCAGTGCACGAAAGCCCTCGCGCATCGCGGGCCAGCCGGCGGCGAAGGCCGGCGCAGCGTGCTCCGGCGCCGCGTCGAGCGAGAGCAGCAGCACCAGCGGCAGCCGCTCCTCGAGGTGCGCCAGGTAATCGATGAACGCGAGCGAGTCGGCGTCGGCGAGGTGCACGTCGTCGAAGGCGAGCAGCAGAGGTCCTGTGCCCGAGTGAAGCGCCAGCCAACGCGCGAGCTCCACGAAGGCGGCCTCGCGGCGACCTGCATCGTCGAGCGCGGCCGTGGCGGTGCGGGACAAATCCGGAATCACGAGCTCAGCGAGCAGCTCCGCAGCGAGCAACTTGCGCTCGCCGTCGAGCTCGGCGAGCTCGGGCGCGCCGAGGATGGCGTCCAGCGTCGTGGCCTCGGGGCGCAGCGCGCGGAGCAGGGCGGCGGGCGCGTCGTGTCCGGGGACGACGAAGGCGGGCCTCTGCTGCGCATGGAGCCTGTCGGCGAACGCCTGGAGCAGGGTGGTGCGGCCCATGCCCTCCGGCGCGGACACCGCGAGCTTCACGGCCGCGCGCTCGCTCACGGCCTGGGCCGCTGCGGTCTCGAGCTCGGTGAGGAGGGCGTTCGACATGTCGGCCGAGCGCGATTCTAGCGGGGCCGACTCCTGTCGACGGTGACCGTCGACACGTCCTTAAGGGGCATCCGCGCCGCGTCGGACGCCCACCGCGCGCACGCCCGCGCCCGTGCCGGCGGCGAGGTGCTTGCGCGAGAGCACGCACGCGCCCAGCGCGCCCGAGTACGAGCCCAGCGCCGAAGACACGATGCGGACCTTGTTCAGGTTGGCGGTGTTGAGCAGCCGGCTGTACGCGCGCACGCGGATGCGCTCCACGAACCGCTCGCCGAAGCGCTCGGCCAGGCCGCCGCCGATGACCACGACCTCCGGATCGAGCGAGTTGATGAGGTTTCCCGCCAGATCGCCCACGTGATCCTGCGCGGCGTGGAAGACCTTGTGCATGACCTTGTCGCCCTTATCGAGCGCGCGCTCCACCACGCTGGAGGTCATGCGGTCCTTGTTCTTCTTCTTCATGATCTCGAGGACCACGCTCTTGCGGCCCTTCTTGATCTGCGCGCGCACGTCGCGCTCCATCGACGTCCGGCTCGCGAGCGCCTCCGCGCAGCCACGGCGACCGCAGCCGCACTTGGGGCCGTCGTTCACGAGCACGGTGTGGCCAACCTCGCCGGCCGAGCCGCGGTTCCCCAGCCAGAGCTCGTCGTCGAGGATGATCGCGCCGCCGATGCCCGTGCCCACCCAGATGGCCACCGCCGAGCGCGCGCCCTTGGCCGCGCCGTAGGCGTGCTCGCCGAGCATGGCCACGTGCACGTCGTTGTCCACGACGGTGGAGAGGCCGGTGCGCTTGCGGAGCAGGTTCGCGAGCGGCACATCCTTCCAGCCGAGGTTCGGGGCCACGCGCACCACGCCGGTGCCCGGTTCCACCGCGCCCGCAGGGCCAACGCCCAGGCCGCCGAGGTCGAAGACCTTCACGCCCGCGGCCTTCGCCGAGGCCTCGAGCACCTGCACCACCTGGTCGATCACCGCGTCCGCGCCCTTTCCGCGGATGGTCTCGACGGCGGCCTCGCCGCGAACCTTGCCTTGCGCGTCGGCCACCACGCAGAGCAGCGACGTGCCGCCCAGGTCGACACCGGCCACCAGGTCGGAGCCCATGTGCTGTCCCCCTCGCGTTGAGATGTGGCGCGGCTAGCGCAGCGTCAGGTCGACGCTCGGCTTCTGCGGCGCGGAGCGATCGAAGAGCTTGTGCGTCTGGCCGGAGATCTTGTCCTGCAGCAGCATCAAGCCGTCGAGGATCTGCTCCGGGCGCGGCGGGCAGCCGGGGATGTACACGTCGACGGGGATGATGCGGTCGATGCCCTGCAGCACCGCGTAGTTGTCGTAGAAGCCGCCCGAGCTCGCGCACACGCCGAAGGCGACCACCCACTTCGGCTCGCACATCTGCTCGTAGACGCGCTTGAGGATCGGCGCCTGCTTCTGGTTGATGGTGCCCACCACCATCAAGAGATCAGCCTGGCGCGGCGAGAAGCGGGGGAACTCGGCGCCGAAGCGGGCGATGTCGTAGCGGCTGGCGGCGACGCTCATGTACTCCATGCCGCAGCACGCGGTGGCGTACGGGTAGACGAAGAGCGAGTTCTTGCGCGCCCAGCCCAGGCCCTTGGAGATGATGCCCTTGAGGCCGGTGACGGCCTCGTCGCGGCGGGTGAAGACGGCGTTCTTGGAGACGTCGGCGTCGGACATGGCTAATCCCAGTTCAGCGCGCCCTTCTTCCACACGTAGACCAGCCCCACCACCAGCGTGAACGCGAACACCAGCATCTCGATGTAGCCGAACCAGCCCAGCGCGTTGAAGTTGCGAGCCCAGGGGTAGAGGAACACGGTCTCGAGGTCGAAGACGATGAAGAGCAGGGCGACCACGTAGAACTTCACGCTGAAGCGCTGCTTGGCCGAGTCGAGCACCTCGGAGCCGCACTCGAAGGGCGCCTGCTTGATCTTGGAGTAGCGGCGCGGGCCGAGCGCCCCACCGAGGATGGCGATCAGCGCCGCCATGATTCCGCCCACGGCGAGGACGATGGCCAGGGGCAGGTAGTCGTGCATGGTCATGGCGCGGGCAGGATACGAGCGGGGGTGCGGCCGGTCAACGGAGATTGTCCGGCCTGCCTCAGCCGCGGCGAGGGCACCTCGCCGGCCGAGGTGCCCTCATGCCTGATCCATCCCGCTCAGCTCGCGGCCTTGGTCGCCGGCTCCATCGCGTCGTTGGCGGCCGGGGTGGCTCCGAGTTGCACCGGCTGCGCGGGCGCGCCGCTCGCGGTCGTCGCGGTCTCGTTGCCGTCCACGCTCACCGCCACCGGCCCGGCCTGGATGGCCTCCTTCTGCCGGCGGCCCATGGTGTGGCGCAGCGCGCGGGTCTGGTTCGCGCGCTCGCGGGCGGCCGTCTTCTCCTTGACCGTGAGCTGCTTCTTCGGCTTCACCGGCGGCACGCCGGCCTGGCCGAGCTTCACCGCGTCCGGCCCGAAGTGCGCCTCGAGCCCGGTGATCGCCGCCTTCACGAACGCCTTGGCCTCCGGCTCCACGGCGTTGCGCTCGGCCACCGCCTGGGTCGCCTCGGCCTGCCGCTGCTCGGCGCGGTCGTAGCGCTCGAGGAACTGACCGGCGCGCGCCGCGAGCTTCTCGCCGGTCATCTCCACGCCCGCGACCTTCACCGTCTCCTTCGCCCCGAGCTCGCCGGCCACCTTGTCCTTCAAGGTCTTCAGCACCGACTCCACCGGTGCGCCCCGGATCTTCGTTCTCGATGCCATGTGGCACCCCCGAATCGTCTGCGCGTCGCCGCCCCATGCGGCGACTCCGCGTCGCGCGGAGCAGACGAGGGTTCGCTGGTGCACTCGGCGGGCCAACGCGCAAGTCGACAGATCTCGGAGGAGCGCGCTGCGGCGGGTGTGTCTCGCGGCCCGCGGGTGTGGCTTGCGGCGTTCGCGCCGGCTCCAACACGGACCCTCTCCGTGGTCGCGTCGAATGACGGATCGATGCGTCTCGGCGACCTGTCGGAGCTCGAAACGGCCGTGCGGCCTCACGCCTCACTCGAAGTCCGGTGTACCGCCGGGCTGGGTGCGATTGAGCAGCGTCTGGATCCGGCCCGTCTTGAAGTTCGCGAGCACGAGGTCCACCCTTCCGTCGTTGTCGACGTCCATGGGGAGCAGGGTGGTGTCGTACGTGATCGGGAGCGAGTCGAGGCGCGTGTCCTCGAATGACGCGTCCGCTCGCTGCCGGAAGAAGTGCACGTTGTACGAGCCGGACTCGGTGACGAGCCCCAGCAGGTCCGTGAGCCCGTCGCCGTCCACGTCCGCGACGAGCATGCTCGCCCTGTACAGGTTCGTCCCGATCGCGTGGAGCTCGCCGTCCGCCGGGCGCAGCGTGAAGTAGTACTGGGTTCCCGTGTTCTGCTGCTCCGCGGCGAAGATGAGCGTGTCGCTCCGGTCCCCCACGCGCATGGGGAACGCCGGCCCGCTGAGCTGCACGCCCACGACCTGAAGGTCGGGGAGGGTGGTCGCGTCGAAGACCTGAGTAGGCGTGGCGGGCCAGGCGACGCTGCCGTCCGTCGCGCCGGGGTAGAACTCGACCCGCGTTCCGTCGAGCTCCACGAGGTCATTGAGCCTGCCCGACGCGGACTGCACCGGGTACACCCCGACCGTCGTTTCCGCCCAGGGGAAGGTCGTCTCGGCGCTCACCCCGCCGTCCGTCTCCACGGTCATGGCCAGGCCGCCGTCGCGCGTCAGCACGAGGAGGACGCTCCCCGCGGTGTCCCCGGGCTCGTCGAGCACGGCCCAGAGATAACTGGCCGCGGGCACATCGACGTGCAGCTCCGGGCTGGAGTCGAAGGGCACGCCGACGAGCTGGCCGCTCCAGGGCGAGGTGCCCCACAGCGCATGCTGGTCCGCGTTGGCGACCACTCCAACCAGGCCGGTGACGTTGTTCAGGTCTTCGAGAGAGAGGCCGCCGTCCGCGGCGGTATCCAGGACCGCCACGCCGGACTTGAGCGAGCCCACCACCCGCGACGAGCGCGGCCAGGAGCTGCTCGTGCTCTGGAAGGTCTGCGGCTGGACCTGGAACTCGCGGCCCCCGTGCAGGTCGCCGAGGACGTTGGCGCGGCGGTAGACCACGCTGTGGTCGTCGTCGAAGGTGACGTAGTCCATGCGTCCGTCGCCGTTCACGTCGGCGGCGAGGCCGTTGGTGAGCTCGGGCAGCGGAGGCGCCGGCTCGAACGCCCAACCGCCGTCCACGAACTCGGCCACCAGGGCATCGGCCCCGACGAGCATGAGGCGATCTGCGGGGTGAAGCACGTCTCTCCAGAGAGGGAAGAGATAGGACTCGCCGTGGGGTGGGTCGATGGCGATCCCATGGTCGAAGCCGCCGTCGGGAAGGCCGAGGTTGACACAGAGCTCTGTCGCCAGCGGGAGGTGCACGGCGTCGTCGATGCCATCCCCGTTGACGTCGAAGAGCTGGTAGCCCCTGCCGGCGATCTGCGGCGCGCAGTCGACGGTCGGCGTGGAGACCAGCATGCTCGGTTGCCCGATGCCGTACGGGCCACCTTGAAAGTGCGAGGCCACGCCGATGATGGGTGTCAGGCCGAAGACGCTGGCGATGGTCTCGGACCACGTGACCATCATCGCGTCGTGCCCGGTGGAGACCTGGGCCGACGTCGCGGCGGAGGACACCCCCGTGATGCCCAGGCCGCTCATGTCGAAGGCGAAGAGGGTGTTGAGCTGGAAGGGCGCGGGGCCGAGGTCCGTGTTGCCGCCCCCGCCATCGCCCTCTTCCGCGAGCGCCACCACGAAGAATGGATTGGAGAGCGAGCCCTGGATCGTGTGATCGACGATGACCACGGCCTCTTGGGACACCGCAGGGCGAGCGTCGACCGTGGCCAGCTGGGAGAAGTCGTAGGCATCGCCCCCATCGATGGTGGCGTGCCAGGGCCACCCCGCCGCGGGAATGAGCTGGCCGTCGAAGCCACCGCGCAGCAGGAACAGCGTGCCGCTGCAGTCGCCGAGGATGTCGTCGTGGCCGTCGCCGTCCTCGTCCACGATGGTGAGCGCGTTGGCGTCGCAGGGCAGCTCCATGGTCTGGGTGAGCACCGGCGTGGTGGGCGTGCTGAGGATGACCTCCAGCACCGTGCCGCTGATGACCACCACGTCCTGGCGGCCGTCGCCGTTGAAGTCGCCGGTCTTGAGCTGGGTTGCCCCGAACGTGACGATGGGCACCGTGGTGTCTCCCACGGCAATGGGCGCCTGGGTGGTGATCCCAATCTGGTCGATGACCTCCACCCGGTCGACCACATCGGGGTTGATGCCCGCGGTGTACTGGCCGCTCGAGGTGATGGTGCCGAAGCTCGAGTTCGACCGGGGCGCCATGCGGAAGGTGTAGGGCGGCTTGCCTCCCTGGGCGAGGAACGTGAGCTGGCCACCGGGCACCGTCGACGCATGGTCCGGCGAGAGCACCAGCGGCGGCCCAACTTGCACGTTCACGGAGGCGCGGGCCTGGGTGCCGTCGGTCACGACGATGGTGTCGATGAGGTTTCCCTGGAGCCCGGCGGTGTAGACGCCGTCGGGCGTGACCGTGCCGCCGTGCGTCGGGTCGGCCACCGAGAGGGTGTAGTTCCCGTCGCCGCCGCCGGGGTGCACCGAGGCATGGTCGCCGGGCGCGAGCTGGGTGGCGTCGCAGGTGAGCTGCAACGGCACGGCTTGGTTCTTCGGCGCCACGAAGTTGCGTGAACATCCCAGCAAGGTGAGCAGCGTCGCGGCCACGACTCGAAGTCGCATCGTTCTCCCGAACCCAAAGGAGCGACATTCTATGCGGACGGGGACGCTCCGAGGGTGCCTCCCTTGGGCCTCGCGTCTCCCAGGCAGGCTCGGCGGTGCGCGCGGCGCCCCGGACATCTCGAGACGAGGCGCCCCTCGACCGAGGTGAGCCCGTCGCCGTCTGGAGCGCGCGAGCCCTGCTCGATCGCGGCGCGGCTTCCCTGCGCTGCTGCGCGCGCTGCGGGGGCGAGCGGCTCTTCTCATTGAGAGTGAAAGGCTGCCGATCTCTTCCTCGCCGCGCGCGACGAATGACGCCACGGCACCTGGCTCCCACACAGTCTCAATCGACTTGGGATTGAAAACGAAGCGGCCTCCATCTGAGACATCCGTGCGACTCGCGCGACGCACCCTGGGGGACCCAACGAGGGTGGCATGGGCAGGGAAGGGCAGGGCGGCGGAAGGCTGGATTTGCCATGTCGTCCCAACACGGACGTTCTGTGGCCGCTTGTCCGGCTTACCCTCTGGATTCGTGGGTGGCGGGCTGCTCGCCGGGAAGGCGCTCCCGACTCACCTTCGCCACGAGCGACTGTCGAATGCCACCGCCATGTGGGAAGCGCCCATCGACAAGCGTGCCGTGCCAATCCAGCTGGTCACGGTCACCATCGACAAGCG